>VGZN01000043.1 GCA_016872635.1 Planctomycetota bacterium
ACTGCATAATGAATGCGTGGGTTCAATCCGGTTCCGAGTCCTTCGGCAAAAACCACTGGATCCGCCAATGTTGTGTACGCCTGCCAATGTTGTGTACGCCTGCCAATGTTGTGTACGCCTGCCAATAGCCGTGTACGCCTGCCAATAGCCGTGTACGCCTGCCATTAGCCGTGCGATGCCTGCTGCTTGGCCCTGCATTCCTAAGAGAGAGTTTTCAACAACGTGAATCAACCAGCGGAAAACCCCAACGAGTCCGAACACAAAAACTTTATTGAGGTTGAAGTCGAACGCGATTTTGCCAGCAAAGCAGCCTTGCAGGGACGTTCGATCCAAACTCGCTTTCCGCCAGAGCCGAATGGTTACCTTCATATCGGGCACGCTAAAAGCATTTGCTTGAACTTTGGACTCGCTCAACGTTATGGTGGCAAATGCAATCTCCGGTTCGACGATACCAACCCGAGCAAGGAGAGTCAGGAATACGTTGACTCGATCATGACTGATGTCCGATGGTTGGGTTTCCAGTGGGATGGTTTGTACTACGCCTCCGACTATTTCCAACAACTCTACGATTGGGCAGAGCAATTGGTCCGTGAAGGCCACGCCTACGTATGCGATTTGAATGCGGAGCAAATGCGAGAGTACCGCGGCACGCTGACCGAACCGGGACGCAACAGTCCATTCCGAGATCGTTCTGTCGAAGAGAATCTCGATTTGTTGGAACGGATGCGACGAGGAGAGTTTCCCGAAGGGACCAGGACGCTCCGAGCCAAGATCGATATGGCGGCCCCCAATTTCAATCTTCGAGACCCTGTCCTCTATCGCATCATGTTCTCGCATCACCATCGGACAGGTGATGATTGGTGTATCTATCCGATGTACGATTGGGCCCACGGCCAGTCGGATTCGATCGAAGGGATCACCCATTCGATTTGCACCCTGGAGTTCGAAAACCATCGTCCGCTCTACGATTGGTTCTGCAAAACGCTCCGTATCTTCCATCCCCGCCAAATCGAGTTCGCCCGGCTTAACCTTTCGTACACAGTCATGAGCAAGCGCAAGTTACTGCAATTGGTCACCGAAGGGCAAGTTTCCGGATGGGACGATCCTCGCATGCCGACGATAAGCGGGTTGCGTCGTCGAGGCTACACGCCGGAAAGCATCCGCAATTTTTGCGAGACGATCGGTGTTGCCCGTTTTAACGGGACCATCGATGTGTTGGTCCTCGAAAATGCAGTGCGCGATCATTTGAACAAGATCGCTAACCGCTATATGGCGATCCTGGATCCGATTAAAGTCACTCTTACGAATTACCCAGAAGGCCAAGCTGAGGAACTCGAAGCGGTCAATAATCCCGAAGACCCGAACGCAGGCCATCGGGCCCTCCCGTTCTCTCGCACATTCTACATCGAGCGGGAGGATTTTATGGAAAATCCGCCATCGAAGTTCTTCCGACTCAAACCGGGTGGCGAAGTCCGACTGCGCTATGCGTACATCATCAAGTGCGATGAAGTGAGGAAGGATGCGTCGGGAAAAATCGTCGAGCTCAAATGCTCGTATGACCCTGAGACTCGCAGCGGCAGCGGCGCCGCGTCCGAGCGCAAGGTCAAAGGAACCATCCATTGGGTGAGCGCTTCCACAGCGCACTGCGTCGAAGTCCGACTCTACGACCGATTGTTCCAATCGGAATCCCCCGAAGAAGCCGCCGAAGGAAAGACGTTCCTCGACAACATCAATCCCAATAGCGTGACGGCGATCACCGCGGTCATCGAGCCTGCTCTCGCGTCACTACCAAGCGGAACTCGCGTTCAGTTCGAACGCAATGGTTACTTCTGCATCGATGAAAAAGACTCCAAACCTGGTGAACCCGTCTTCAATCGCATTGTCACCCTTCGCGATTCGTGGGCGAAAATAGCTGCGAAATAGCCAATGTTTGCGAAATAGCCAACGCGGCCGCGGCGATGCTTTCTTCGCCACGGTTTCCCATGCCATGGATGGTGCTTGGTCCCTCTCCCCCAACGTGCGGTGAATCCATGCAACACACGATCTCCCCTCGCTTGCTTCAATCCGACAATGCGAGTGTCCTCCAAACGGAGGTTGTTATGACGAGCATCATCCGACTCGCGAAACGAGCGGCTATTGGCACACTGGTTTGCTTGCTCGCATCCTCGGCCACCCACGCCCAAGACGCAGTGGATCGGATCCGACCGAAGTACCTCGAGGAGACCCGACGAGCAATCGAGCGGTATGCCGCAGAACGCAAGGAGGTCACGCGCTCTGGCCCTTACCGCGAAGTACGTGCCAACCTTCATGTCCATTCCGAATTGTCCCACGATAGCCGTGGCAAGATCGACGATATCGTTGCGGCAGCAAAAAAGGCCGGAACCGAAGTGCTACTCTTTACGGAGCACCCATCTCAGGAAAAAGACTTTTTTCTCGATGGGCACAATGGTTTACATGAGGGTGTGCTTCTCATTCCAGGCGCAGAGATGAAGGGAATGCTCGTCTATCCCACGATGAGCTTGCGACCCTATGAAGCCGCCGACTCCCAAGAGATTACCCAACTCGTCCGAAATCGCGGAGGTCATGTTTTCCTATCACACCTCGAAGAGCGCATGGATTGGGAGATAGCCGGCCTATCCGGTATCGAGATTTACAACACCCATGCTGATTTTAAAAAGCAAAAGAAGCTCGTTGAGTCGATGAAGAATCCGTTGTGGATCATCAAGACGACCGAGTTGATCAAGAAATACCCACAGGAAGTCTTTTCAGCCCTTCAAACATACCCCGAAGACTATTTACAACGCTGGGATCAGCTTTGCCAAAAGTTCCCTCATGCGGGTGTCGCTGCAAACGATGCTCATCAAAATGTCGGTATCCGGATCAAGATCGCAAGCGATACCGAAGTATCTATCGAGGACCCCAACGAAGACCAACTTTTGAAAGTGAATCGCCTGCTCGTCGCACCTCTCCTTTCAATACCCAATGATGCGAAGCCGGGGGATCTCATCTTCAGCATGCAACTCGATCCCTATGAAGTAAGCCTTCGGCACGCCGGTACTCACTTACTCGTCGAAGACCTTACCAAGGACGCGGTTTGGGATGCGCTGGAGCAAGGCCGTACTTTTGTTGGGTTTGATTGGTTAGCAGATTCGAAGGGTGTCGAAATTGCGATTCGAGATTCGCGAGAGGGTACTTCGGAACCGAAACAGTATGAAATCGGAAGCCATCTACCGTTTCATAGCGGTCTGCGACTCGTCGGAAAATCGCCACTTTCAGCCCGCTGGAAAATCATTCGGAATGGAGAAAATGTGGCAGAACTCGAAGGTGACACGGTCGATGTAAAGCTTGAAGCAGCAGGGGTCTACCGAGTCGAACTTTGGTTGCAAGCCAACTCGGAACCGAGAATTTGGGTCATGACGAGCCCGTTTTACGTGCAACCATAAATATTAAACAATCCTCATGAATAATGCCAATGTTTCGAACTGTTTATCGATAAGACAAATTCTAAATCGCTTTGCAATCCCTGGAATTACGACAAAAATTGATTGTTCCCTTTGTCTCCTTCGTATAGACGATCTATACTTCGAATCGCCCATCTAATTACTTACAGGAGATTGCAGCGTTGAAAAAAGGCACGAAAAAAAGCGGGAATATGTCCCAGATTATCCGTGAGTACGCGGAAAAGAATCCAGGACTAGGTCCTACTCAAATCGCCAAAGATTTAGTCGCTCAAGGGCACAAGGCGTATCCGGCGTTGGTGAGCCAAGCATTGCGTGGCACGGCCTCTGCCAAGAAACGCAAGCCTGGCAAGCGAGGTCGTAAGCCAGGGACCAAAGCGAGTGCGGCAAAGCCAGTTGTCGCGGAATTGAATGTGCAGTCGATCAAAGCCACTGCAGAGTTCATCAAGTTGCACGGTTCCGCAGATGACGCGGTCGCAGCCATTCGGACCTACCAGAAGATCTCGGCGTTGTTCCAGTAATGGAATGATCGCCCCGACGTTTTTCCGGTCGATCGGAGAACGGCGATTGTTTTGGAAAAAGATCACAAGGATATATATTATAGGGGACGCAGCGAATCTCATCGCGGTGTCCCTTGTTCGTTTTAAACCGCACTATCCGGACTTGGATCGATCCAAATGTTGACTAGTCGTCCCGTCAATGCCGAATCGATGCTGTTGCTCGTTTTAGTCACTTGGGTTTTCTGGATGGGATGTGATAGACCGGAGCTCCAAAATGCTGAACTGGACTACATAAAGCGGACTGTATCCATCCAGGAAGTCCTTATCAACAAACCATGCACGCTGGGGACATCACCGGCCACGGTTTCGACGGGGTGGGTACCCGTGCATTTCATTTTTGATGGAGATGAAGAGATTATCGAAGGCGTAACGGCCCCGTTCATTCGGATACAAATCCTCGACCCGCAGGGGGATGCAATAGAGACGTGCACGCCGGAATTGGTTGATCGTAAGGACTCCAGTACTTTTTTATTCGCCTCCTTTTTCAAGATCCAGCCTGAGCACCGAGGTCGTATTGGAAGGGTCGAACTATTCGGTAACGAACAGCTGTTGCTCATCCGCAAACTTTTCCGTGTTCAATAGCACCTCTATCTGATTCACACGATTAAGCAATCGGTGCTGTAACGCTATAAATTCCGTAATCCAACAAGCTTATCGTTCGAGAAACACTGGTATCTGACCTCTGATCGTACGGGTCATAATCTATTGGCGTTTCAGCTAGGTCCAAACGCACGTCGAAGAAGAGTCTCTGCAGGTTCCTGTATCAGGGAGTAACCAGCAAGCGTTGGCAGTCTCGATAGCGAAAGAATTTTATGATCCAGGATCAATGTCGTAACGCCTCATTTTTTGACGCAAGGTAGAGCGGTGCACCCCTAAATGCGATGCGGCAGCGACTCGGTTCCCATGGTAAAAATCGAGCACGCTGCGCAGCAATGGAGGCTCGACGACGGTCAAGCAATCGTCATAGAGACTGCCCGTTGTTTCAGCGTCATTTGGAAGCAGGTTCTTTTCGGAGCCAGTCGCGAGCAATCGCTCCGATACCCAGCTGCGAACCGCATCCTCCAGCAGCCCTTGGCGTGTTGAAACATGCGGACCCATTTTCAAGTCAGTCCGATCTTCGGGAAGATCCTCCACTTGGATTACCCCACCCGTTGCAATGATAGCTGCTTTCTCAAGTGCTTGCTTCAACTCACGAATATTTCCTATTCCCCAATCCCGTTGCTGCAATTCTTGAATCGCACGATCGGTGATCTTGATCCCTTTCATATTCGGATACATATTCAAGAACGAAGTCACCATTTCCGGAATGTCTTCGCGATGCTGGCGCAACGCTGGGATGCTTATCCGTTGGATGGACAGTTGAGCGGCTAATCTCGCATCAATCTCTTTGTCATCGATCAGCCGTTCCAATTCAAGCGTCGTCGTAAATAGTATCCGGCAGTTTAGCGGCTTGGCGACTGAATCTCCAACACCGTAATACTCGCGAGTCTCCATGGCTCGCAATAACCTAGCTTGGGTCGAAGGTGATAGGTTGCCGATCTCCTCGACAAGTACTGTTCCACCCGCTGCGAGCTCGAACAACCCTGTCCGAGTTAGAGTAACCGAACGATCGCTGTTGCGTTCGCCGAACAGTTCCGAATCAAACTCTGATTCGCGGTCCGGTATCGTCAACGCTGGTAGGAAAGGACAATTATGACGACTGCTAAATCGATGAATCATGGCAGCCACCAAGCTCTTTCCCGTCCCTTGCTCCCCCTCGATCAAAACCGTCAAATCAGACTTTGCTGCGATAGCAATCTGCTTATACACGGATTGCATGGCCGGGGATTGCCCTAGCAATAAACCACTTCGTGTCACTCCGATGGCTTCCGATGTCGATGCAAGCCTTAATTGACTTTGGTACAGCCCTCGTCGAACAGTTTGTAAGGCTACGTCGAGATCAAATGGTTTTGTCAGGTACTCGAAGGCTTTACCTTGAACTGCGCTGACCGCCGTTTCCAAATCTCCAAACGCGGTCATGATGATCACTGGAAGACCGGGGATCTTCTCTTTGAACGCCGATAGTGCCTTCAACCCATCCATGCCTGGTAAGCGAATATCGAGGAGTACCAGATCAGGATTTCTCCCTCTCCCAACCGCGGCGATCGCAGGCTCTGCAGTCGAGTACACGTGAACATCGTGCTTCTCAACCTCAAGGTTTTTCTTCAATGCCCAGCAAATTGAAGGTTCATCATCGATGATCCAAACTGTACTCATCCGGCTGGCTGCTCCACAATACAGAATTTAAATACTGTCGCATTGGGCTCTCTTACCCAATTCAAACTTCCACCTAGATTCTCGGCAATGCGAGCGCTGGTCGGAAGTCCTAGTCCCACCCCTTCAGGCTTCGAGGTCACGAAGGGCTCGAGAATCGTAGCTGCAATTTCAGGAGCAGGTCCTGATCCTGAATCCCGGATCTCCCAACTGATTCTCCTAGAGGGAGGCCTTTGTACCGCCGACGCCGATGTTTCGCTATTACAAGTACACGAAACGGTGCCCCCCGGCCCCGCAGCTTCTATGGCGTTCATGATGAGATTGAGCAACGCGCCAACCACGCTCTCACCCGATCGGATCGATTGGGATTCTTGATCGGAGCTACAGTGAAAACTCATTTCCACCTTATGATGCACTGCCAATGACTCAAGATAACCTCGCAGTTGATTGTGGACCTCAGAAATTGTCATCGGACGATCCTTGACGACCATCCCTTGCTGGCTCATCGTCATCAATCGCCGAATCGACTCTTCTGCCAATCGCATTTGATTCAATGCCATGTCGATCTCATCGAGATCGTCTACACTTGTTTTCGCTGTGTTCGGATTGCTTCGTTGAAACGTTTGCAATAACAAAATTGCGCCACCTAAGCTATTACGCAACTGATGAGCCATACCGCTGGCTATCATCGTGATCATTCGTGTTCGCTCCGATCGCACGATTTCATCGCGTGCCCGCTCTAATTGCTGGCTCATCTTGTTGACGGAAACCGCTAGATTGAAGATAGCATCTTGCGGTCCGTCGATCGCCGCGGTTTCGTATGAGCCCATAGCAATGCGGTTTACTTGACTCTCCAGTCGGTCCAATCGCGATACCATCCGCGATGCAATCGAAGCAGAAAGAAATGCCAATGCGATCGTCGCGCAGATCCCAGTAAGTGCCGGTAACCAAAACGCTTGCTGTACCGCTCGCTTCCGTTCACTCGCTTCGATCAAGGCCACTAGAATCGAATCGCGACCCTCCAAACGCGATTGAGCAGATCGCAACGGTGTCGCCAACGCATCAAAGGCGCGTCCATCCACAGTCACCGTGTACAGCGTGTTAAGACCATTGTCGACGTCTCTTCGTCCGTTCGTCGCTCCTCGGTCGGCAAGTGCTCGCTCGAACCTCGCGCTCATGAATACCCGTTCTGTAGCCCCTAGCCATTCTTTGCTGTCAGGGTCATAGATCAGTAGATCGATACCCGAGAAATCTCGGATCTGTTTCAAAACACTTTCGGTGAGTGGAAAAGGCGCCGCGCGACATAATTCACCAATGTTTTGCAGTCGCATCCGTATGTTTCTGCGAGCAGATGCATCGGCATACACCCAAGAAATTGTCGCGATCAAGGCGCAGACCAACACGAGGGTCCCAATCAAGGGAACTAAGAACTGGCTCCTTAGCGACCCGCGGCCCATCCACATGCTCCTGTTTTTCGACGTCAGTACTTTCCGGGTGTTTCTATTACTTTCGTCTACCAGACCGATCCCTAAAGCGTTTCGTAATTGCTGGCATTTTTCCTATTCGCAGCCAGCACACTCTCCTCAATCGGAATACCTTATCCACGCTGCCAATACTGCAACGGATTCCCAAAAGAGCTTACCGGGACCTGTCGATAGGACAGACCGTGGGGATAGTCTAATTCGAGCGAGGGCGGTCAGGGAGGATCGTTTCATGCTGACACCGAGGATTCATCCGATGAATCCAATATTCCAAGCCCTGGCGATTTCGTTTTTATTTTCAACCTCTGCTTCCTACGCCTTGCAGGGCCTGGGCCAACTTGGCGAGGCAGGCACGAACTCAACAAGCCGGAATGAGACCGGGGAGCACCTCCCTCCGGTGCTTCGCTTGGATCCGTTGCCGGGCGAATCGGAGCGTCCGGTGGTCACAGCCATGGCCGTATCTCCAGATGGATCGTTGTTGGCCGCCGCAGGGGATGACCACGCGATTCGCTTGATTTCGATTCCTGAGGGAACGATTATCCGCGTACTAACGGGACACCGGGATTGGGTGCAATGTATCGAGTTTTCCCCTTCCGGAAACCGGATTGCTTCGTGCGGCAACGATGGGCTGCTATGTGTGTGGAACTTTCCATCTCCACATCGAGTTACATCAAATATCGATGAAGGACGCCTTGACCTGGTCCGCAACCAAGTGCCCCACGCTTTGTTTGCCTTGGTGTTCCATTCCGACGACGATCTCTTCGCGGCTGGTTTCTACAATTCTGTTTACCGGCTCGCAGTCAATCGCGATTCTCTTTCCGTCCACGTTCGATCCGATTGCAGGGATATTCGAGCACTTGCTCTATCGCACAAACACGACAAACTCGCTTTTGCTGGTCGCGATGGGATCCTTCGAATTGTAGAAATGCCTTCCTCGGAGGCAACCGCTAACACGTCGAATGCAGTTTCGAATCAGCCTTCCAGCTATGCGAGCCAACCGATCCACTTTGACCGTATCCGAGGACTTTGCTTTTCCGAAGATGATAAAAGCATTTTCAGTGTCTCGGAAGATCGTCGGTTGATTCGATTCGATATTGCCTCCAAATCGGTAGTATCCCAGCTGGATCTATCCGCAGGAAAATTAATGGCGATATCTCCACTCGACAATGACCTAGTTGCCGTTTCTGGAAGCGATAACACGATTCGAATCATCAACACCAACGATTCGTCGGTCTTATCGAAGCTAGTGGGCCATGATGGATCGATCAGTGTGCTGCGTAGAACCCAAACGCAATTGATCTCCGGTAGTTTTGATACAACGATCCGCACCTGGGATATCGCGCAGGCAATTTCTAAGGTTGATAATGCAGGCCGATTTATGCATCCGGTAGCTGCCCAATTCGAAGATTCGAGCGCCCAGGAGAGCATACGATGAGCCTAAAACCAAAGGACTCGATCTTTCGCCTGTGGAAACGCTGGACTCGAAGTGACGTGCGTCCCCATGCAGGGGCTCGAGCATCGCATTCCACTTCGTCGCGGGCTGGTACTCAACCGTCCTTCACATCGCCATACAAGACGCGATCGGCTCAGCTGGAGTCGTTAGAACTTCGTTGCATGTTCAACGTCGACCCCATCTGGGTTGGTGCTGTTTACATCGAAGAGGACTCGGGTAGCGATGCGCATGGAGATTCGTTCTATGTGAATTTCCAAGGGGGAGCTCCGAATACGCAACTAACCCGTCTCGTAATCGGCACCGACCAAGGCCAAAGTGGATATACGGTAGCAGACAATTTATTCGATACGGTCGATGGTGGTCGCGGGGCCGATCATGCGCACGCATTTCGGATCGAATCCCTCGAAGCCAAAGATCCCAACGCGAAAGTAACCGCTCAAGTCGTCGATGGGTCGATGCAATTGATCCTGACCTTTGAAAACTTTTACGCAGGGGACAATTTACGTTTCTCGATCGATGTCGATGAAGTCCAACACATTTACTCCTTGATGGACATCGCAGAGTTCAATGAAGGACTAGACCCGATTACCTCTGGAGCTGAGTTTGAAGGCTCCAGAATGACTGCTGAATTCCAAGCCCCCGGCTTCGAGGATGCCATCACGCAGGGTTCGTTTGTCAATCGCTACGACACCATGCTCAATGCCTCAGGATTGGATCTACCTAAAGATAACGATGGTGGTAAACGGGATCGTACCGCAGGTCTTGCGGTTGACAAGCAACAAGTACCAAAGCCGATTTCCATTGCGGGGATCGTTTATGTCGACAACAACCTTAATCTTGTCCAAAACGCCGGTGAACCTGGAATCGCAGGAGTTCAATTAGAGCTTTTCCGTCGCGAGGGCTCCAGCTATGTTTCGACAGGGTTCAAGGCTACCACCAATGCAAATGGGCAGTACGAATTTGGAATGTCACTGGGGATACCTCCCGGAACGTACCAGATTCGCGAGATGCAACCCACTGGGTACTTCAGTGTCGGTGCAACACCGGGCTTGCTCAACGGACAAACCTCGCTCGGAGATACGATTCTTGGTAATCCAGACGCGTTGACCGAAATCGATATCCTCGATGGTGGCAGCCGCGGTACGGATTTAAACTTCGCGGAAGCCCAACCCGCTCGGATCGGAGGGATCGTTTACCGAGACAATAACGATGATGGAATCCAGCAGACTTCCGAGGGCGGAATTGCGAACACGACATTGCAGATCGTCTCGCTCTACACCATCACAGGCGAGTCCATCGAACGGACCACGACGACGAATGCCTTTGGCGCGTATCAGTTCCTAGCGTTACCGCCAGGAACCTATGAGATCCGCGAAGTCCAACCGGCTGGGTTTTTCGACGGCAAGGATTCAGTTGGTCGCGTCGGAGCAGAGACCCGGGGGGTAATCCTCAACAACGATGAGATCACTTCGATCCAGTTGTTTGGAAACGACGTCGGTATGAACTACGACTTCGGCGAAATCGAACCAGCATCGCTATCGGGACATGTTTGTTTGGGCCTACCCGGCTACGCATGCTTTTCAACCGATCCCGCTGGGTCCAAGCCGCTTGAAGGGGTGCGAATCGACCTAGTCGATGGAACGGGCTCCATCATCGCCACCACGTTCACACTGGCGGATGGAAACTACCGATTTGAAAATCTTCCAATCGGAGTGTACACGATCATTGAAACCCAACCCGCTGATTGGATCGATGGAGCCTCTCGGGCAGGGACCGTGGATGGTAAGCAGGTCGGTACGGCGATGAGTGGAACACGGATTGAATCAATCCAGCTCTTGGGTGGCAATGACGGAATCGAATACGACTTCTGCGAGCGGATGCCTGGAAACCTCTCTGGAAAAGTATTTGTCGATCTCGATGGTGATCGTCTCCAATCTCCAGGCGAAGATCCGATTGAGAACGTCGAAATTGAACTCTACGACGAACTCAACCGTTTGGTGGCGACCACACGCACCGACGCCAACGGATACTACGAATTTGGAAATCTTCCTCGTGGTACGTACACGCTGCGCGAGATTCAGCCTACTGGCTATTTTCAAGGGGGCCAGCGCGTTGGATCGTTGGGAGGAAACGATGCCTCCGTGGATCGAATATCCACCATTGTCGTCGGTGATGGTGCCGATGGTGTGAATTACGACTTCTGCGAAACGCCACCTGCGATACTCTCCGGGTACGTATTCCAGGATGGTGGCATCCTGTTGACCGAGAGCGGCTTACCACCTTCGAACTTGACAGGAGTTCGCGATGGTGTGAGAACGCCGGATGATACGCCCCTCTCAGGTGTCGTGCTCGAACTTCGAAAGGTTGATGGAACCTTCGCCGGGGCGGATGAAACGCTTCCGGGAATCTACTCCGACGATGTGATTCGAGTCGTTACCGATGCCAATGGCTACTATGAGTTCCGGGGGCTAAAGCCGGGCCTTTATCACATCTACGAACTGCAGCCACTCGGCATTTACGACGGAATTGATACGGCAGGGTCGACCGGTGGAACACCGGTGAATCCCAACGATCCTATCACTGATCCGATCGTTGAGGATCTGCTTCGAGCTCTTCAAAGCAATCCTGCCACCAACCCCAATAACGACGGTATTTTGCTCGCCCAAGCCATCGCTGGTGTGCAATCGATCGAAAATAATTTCAGCGAGGTGTTGGTCGGGACTGAACCGAACAAACCACCAGAGGAGCCGAAGTTCCCGGTTCCACCGATCGACAAACCGAATCCTCCGCCAGAGCCGCCGCGAGTCGACGGAAGTGTGCCTCAAGCTCTCCCTCGATTCCTGGTATTCGCTCCTCCCTTAACGCCGATCCATGACCCTTCGTTGGCCGGTTACTCCGTGGAGTACACATGGCATTTGAGTATCATCAACGCAGGCGAACCGCGAGGATTCCAAGACGATCATGCGATCGCACGGGAAGCATTAGCGAAATCGGCGCAAGTGCTTAACCTAAGCAAATGGACGATCGACGCAATGAATATGGGACGATGGAAAATCGTTTCGTCCAATCGTACAAAACCGATTGCGGTTTCTCGCGAAGCATTTAGCGTCCGCGGTGCTAAACAATTGGCGGGGGACTTCAATGGCGATGGCCATGATGAACTTGCTTTGTTTAAAGATGGTGAATGGCTGTTGGACATGAACGGCAATGGTCAGTGGGACAAAGCGGACTTGTGGGCGAAGTTGGGCCAGAAAGGTGATTTGCCAGTTGTTGGCGACTGGGATGGCGATGGCAAAGATGACATTGGTATCTACGGTGTTGCGTGGACGGGTGACAGTGAAGCTCTCAGTAGAGAGCCTGGGCTTCCCGATCCTGAAAACAGCAGTATCACTCGACCAAAAAATATCCCGCCACATCGGCCTAGCACCCCCGATCAAGTTCGACTCATGCAGCGGACTGCCAAGGGAGAGCCACGGTCAGACGCCATTGACCACGTCTTCCAATTCGGGGCTCAAGACGACCAGCCGGTTGCGGGTGATTTCAATGGGGATGGTATTTCTACCCTCGGTAGTTTCCGAAATGGGAATTGGCAGATAGACGTCAACGGTGATGGCAAGCTAGATTCCTCGACCGATGCGTTTTTTGAGTTCGGACAAGCTGGCGATGTTGCGATCGTTGGCGACTTCAACGGGGATGGGCTCGATGAAGTCGCGATTGTGCGAGGAAACACCGTCGTCGTCGATAGCAACGGCAATGGCCGTCTCGATGTGACCGATCGGGTCTTCGAGATCGAAGGTAGCGGAGACGGCGTCGTCGTCGGAGACTTTGACGGCGACGGTATCGACGAAGCTGCTTTCTACTCGATGGACCCACAGGACAAACCTGATGGATTCCGCCAAGCTCGCGCTGGCTAGCTCGACGTCAACTGGTTGATTCCCTGCGTCAGTATCTAGACCTCGATTCGAGTTCCTAAAAGTTGAAGGAACGCACGGATCCAGGCAGGATGAGCGGGCCATGCAGGCGCCGTCACCAAATTGCTTTGAGTATGCGCCGAGTCGAAACCGGCGCTTGGAGCTTGATACTTCCCACCGCCGAGTGTGACCTCGTACTGCACTGCGGGGTAACAACTGCACTCACGGCCCGCGAGCACGCCAGCCGCTGCCAGAATCTGTGGGCCATGGCAAATAGCGGCGATCGGCTTATTGCTTTGCGAAAAACGCTGGACGATTTCCAGGACGCGTGGGTTCAATCTCAAGTACTCGGGCGCGCGGCCCCCAGGCAATACCAACGCATCATAAGAGGCTGGATCGATCGCATCGAAGTCTGCGTTCAGCGTAAAGCGATGCCCTGGCTTTTCGCTGTAGGTTTGGTATCCGTCGAAATCATGGATCGCCGTAGTGACATAGTCTCCAGCTTTTTTACCAGGGCAAACGCAATCGCAATGGTGCCCAACCATCAACAGCATCTGATAGGGAACCATGATCTCATAATCCTCGACGAAATCCCCTACTACAAACAATATTCGCTTTGCAGACATCGACTCAATTTCTTTCTTGGTATCTTTGGTTTACTCGTGTTTTGATTTCAAAATGACTACTTCGATGCGGTTTTCGCCGGTGTCGCCGATCCATCGATCAGCGGCAGCGATCCTAGCATGAGTCCACGGATCACCGAAGTCATGTGAGGGATCTCCAACCGATCCCATTCATCGTCGACTTGGTGGTAATCCTCGTGAAGCGAGCCTGCCGAAAAACTGTGGGCCACTACACCCTTCTCTACGAATGACCAATTGTCGCTCGCTCGATAAAGCATCGAACTGAATTTCGGGTGTTCAAAAATATCGACTCCCCATCGCTTCGAAGAATCGTTCATCAAGACCCCAAGATTCGACTCTTGCCAACCAGTCATCCAGATTTTTCCTCGAGCGCCACCCTCAGGTCTGCCAATCATTTCGATGTTGACGTTAGCGATAATTTTTTCGAGGGGCCACGATGGCGTGGCAACAAATTGTTTGGAACCCAACAAGCCTGATTCCTCTCCCCAGAATGCCATGAAGACCAGGGACCGCTTGGGCCGCTCGCTCATCGCTGCAAATGCGTCCGCTAAAGTCACCACGGCTGTAACTCCCGAAGCATCGTCGTCGGCACCGTTGTAGATGTTATCCCCTTCCATTTTTGGATTGCTCCCTAAATGGTCTAAGTGAGCACTGAACAAGATGGCCTCGCTGCTCGCTTGAGGATCGCGTCCTCGCAGCACTCCGATCACATTCCGCATCGTCTGCTGTTCACGGATCAAAGGTGGGACCACCAGTCGAACGGCTTCGGGGAGTTGTGTCGTTGGCGCAACCAAAATGATAGGGATTGCGAATCGATTGCTTGATTCCATTCGAGGCTTGACACGCGACAACCCTCCTTGCTTGTACCACTCGCTATCCGCGTCCACATCAAGCAACAGAATTTTGACTCCTGCTGCGGACAGCAACGACGCGATGCGGGACAATTGTGAGAGGGCTCGCGAACCTTTTGCCGTGGTCGCAAAGGAACCTCGGACTACCGGCGCGATATCTTTTGGCACGGATTCTTGATCTTTAATGCTTTCCAACGCAACCGTTCCAACGGATCCTTCGAATGTGATCTTCTCGTCGACTGCAGCCAAAAGGCCACCGTTTGCAACAGGAACTTTGTCTTTGGATTCGACAACCACCTGCGATGGCGTACGGACTTGGCTGGTTACCGTCTCATGGTAGAAACTCCCTTCGGTGCCTCCCCCCTCTAGTCCCGCGGCGCGAAAACGGGATGCGACATACGCCGCTGCGATATTGAACTCGGGAGTCCCGGTCCCACGTCCACCGAGTTCGTCGCTGGCCAGAAACGAAATGGTGGCGGCGACTCGAGACTCGGTGATCTGTTCCGCACCTTTGGGTACCGGAGGTTTATCCCCCTCCAATTGAGCCCATCCACTGGCTGCATACGAGATCACAAGGGCCAGTGAGACCCCACCCACCAAATTCCTCCAAATGCCACTTGAAACATGAAGCCAATCGATCTGCGATGATCCGCGAGGCATGGTCAGACTTTCTAAAGTAACGATCTGTTTGAGGATTGTCTCAATCCCTTGAACAGCGAAGAATCAAACTTGGAAATGGGGTGGAAAGGAACATTTCGAGGGTGAAAGTAGCCGTTAGATCGTACGGTTGGATCGTGCAGTGCTTGTTCGGTCTTGGCGAACAATTTTGCCAACGCTTGAAAACGTACCGGCAACATCGGTTTGCCCCTTCACAACGGTCGCAATTGTAATCGATTCGATTCCTTACGACGCTGGTCCTTCGATCGTTTTGGGTTTGGAGAACTAGAATCGCATCCGACTGAAATCTCCTGTAGCTCTCAACCCGTCCCGTTTTCACCCCCCTTTGCATCCGTCAGATTCGTTAGAACTGGTCAGCGGAAACCCCTGGAGCCTCGGGCAAGGGGTGGGAATTTCCAAAAAACCAAAGATTCCAGCGACGGGAATCTGCATTTCGTCAATCCAACAAACAAACTAGGGATAGGGACGCTGTTCTTGAAAACCACTCCAGCGACCCGTTTCGATTCGATTCCGTTTTTCACAACCTTGATCCAACCTCGCGCTATGACACTCCAAACGCAATTATCCCGATGGGATGCGATCGTTCCCGAGGACTCCGTCGCACTAGAAAAAATAGTTGCATTGAAGGAACCAAGCCGATCCACTTTCGGAAACGTCAGACACGATCGACGAATGAGCCTCATCGTTGGGGGTTTTACTCGGAGTATTGTTGCGATACTACTGGTGGGCTGGGCTTTCGTGCAGGCCGCACCCAAGGCGTTTTCTCAAGATGCCGATGAGGAAAAGAGCACCTCCGTCGAGGCTGAGAATGAGCATGGTGAAGCGATTCAAAGTGAGGTGCCAACAAAGCACGGTGCTTCCGACGATTCGACCGGAGATGTCTCGGAAAGTGGTGGTAAAGGAGTTCAGTTTGTTGCACCTCGTTCCCTCGATATGCAATTTGGAATGAGGTTTCAATCCAACGACAACTATTGCACGGATATGCTCGCAACTATCGCCTTTCCAACGGAATGGCCCGAGCAGAAAGTCACCGTCAAGCAATCCTGGATACCCGGAAATACAGCCTGGCAGTTTCGTGATTTACCTGCCAATGCTCCACCCACTGCACGTCAACTCGTGATGAGTATCCCAGGGATGCAGCCTGGAGGCGAACTCGACATTATTTTCGAAGTTGAGATCGAAAAATCGTTTATCAACCCGCCTTCCGATACGACGATTTTTGTCATTCCTAAGAAACTGAAAAAGGAATTGAGCTGGTACATGGGAAATAGCCCCATGATCGATGCCAACGCGTCGGACATTAAACGTGTGGCTAAGAACATTGTGGCCAGCTCACCCCAAGACGCGTGGTCGCACGTCGAACGGATCTACGATTGGGTCCGCACCAACATCGAATATCGCAATGGACCGATCCGAAACACACGCGAGGCGATGAAGGACAAAAAAGGAGACTGCGAAGAAATGACAGGTATCTTTATCGCGATTTGCCGAGCGAGCGGAATCCCAGCGCGTTGCGTTTGGATTCCAGAGCATTGCTACCCAGAGTTTTATCTAGAGGATGACGAGGGCAAAGGTCATTGGTTTCCTTGCCAAGTCGCTGGTGATCGGCAGTTCGGACAAATGCACGACTATCGTCCGATCCTGCAAAAAGGGGACCGATTCAAAGTCCCCGAGAAGAATGCAATGCAACACTACGTGAGCGAATACTTTACCTGCCGCCAGCGAGCAGCCGGTCCACGCGAGCCTAGCGTCGAACCGGTACTCGATATGGGGCCGCTCAAACAAGAGATCGACGCCCTTCAAGCTGAAGCAGCTAGAAACGGCCGAATCCCCAACTGATACTGGATGTTTGTCGAGGTAATCGTTGAGAGCGGTTCGTTCTCGTCGGGTTAGTTCTCGATAGGTGTTTCTTTGTCTCCATTTCGCAAGAACGGTTTACGGGCTTGCTTGCCTTCGACCGGAACAATCGGGCGCACCCAAATGTTTCGGAACCGAACTGGGTCTCCGTGGTCCTGCAACGAGATCGGCCCTTTTTCGCCATGCTTGTTGTATTTTGGTGGTCGACTGAACGGCGTGTCCCCTTTGAGTTCAAAGTGATTCTGAATCAGCACTCCGTTGTGCATCACGGTGATAGAGGCAGGTGATTTCAGAGAGTTGTCTGCATTGAATCGAGGTGCGGTCCAGAAGATATCGTACGTGTTCCACTCGCCCGGTTTGCGCATAGCATTCGCCATCGGTGGTGTCTGCTTGTAAATCGAACCCGCTTGGCCGTCGAAATAGGTTGGATTCTCGAAGGAGTCGAGTACTTGCAATTCGTAGATACCCATCAAAAACACACCGCTATTGCTTCGGCCTTGACCACTTCCCTTCGCGGGAGTGGCAGCCGACCATTCGATGTGGACTTGGCAATCGCCAAACTCATCGACGCTCGTGATCGATCCACGACCTGCCACCATG
>VGZN01000044.1 GCA_016872635.1 Planctomycetota bacterium
GCGTCTCACCATCAGGTCGCTACGTGGCCGGTGCTGCCGTAAGAGGAAACTTCAACCATTGGGGAGTTTACGGTCGTGGATGGTACGGACTTCACCCAGGCGCATGGGCTTTGGCAGGTTGGGCCGATGCTTATTATTGGCAAGCCGCTACGATGGCGTCTCTATGGCCTTGGATGGGTTGGTCCTCGGCTCAGCCCATCTACTACGATTACGGCAACAATGTGACCTACGTCGATGACTCGGTCTACCTCAACGGAGAATCGCTGGGAACATCGGGCGAGTTCTACGACCAAGCCGCATCCTTGGCCACCACGGGAAGCCAAGCACAAGTCACCAATGTCGATGCCGATTGGTTACCTCTAGGCGTCTTCGCCTTGGCAAAGAACGACGCCACCAAGTCGGATGTCACCATGCAGTTGGCGGTCAATAAGCAAGGGATCATCCGAGGCAATTACACCGACTCAGCTACGGATAAAACACAAGTGATCCAAGGCTCCGTCGATAAGAGACCCAACGCGTAGCGTTTACTGTGGGTGAGAACAAGGAAAATGTGATCGAAACAGGTGTCTACAATCTGACCAAAGATGAAGCTCCTGCGTTGATTCATTTTGGCAAGGATCGCACAGAACAGTGGTTGCTCATTCGACTTAACAAAGATGCCGACCAGCAATAACACGGTGTTCATAACACAGTGTTCATGGAGCAGTGTCCGCAATGGATTCGAAGGAACTGTGTCGTGGGAGTCGATGTGGAGAGTGTCCTATCCTGCGGTTCGCGGAACCTAGTGATGGCCTTCATCGGTTGATCGTACTCGTCCGCTTGTGGTTCGAGTACGGATCGAAGTGATTGCTAATCCACAACAGCCCTCGAAAACTTTCTGCGACCTATGCAAGGCCGCGAAAGTGGAAGAGGGCTGTTTTTTGCGCCTGTGCCCCCTCGACCATGCCCCAAGGATTCGTTTCGGCCTGACATTGCCGATGTCCCCGAAAGCGTAGAAGTGGAGTGGACTGTTCGTCTGCCGGAGACCATCATCGATATCCATGCTACGAACGCGGAAGAATGCTGGTATTGTAACTGTTCCGGATAATCCGGTTTTTATCTCTGTATCGATTGCAATGACTCGGCCGATAGACAACCTCGTGCGTACCTGCATTTCAATGCTCTCATTCCGCGCCGAAGAATATGCCGTCGACTCATCGTTTTCGTTCCATTGGGAAGCTTGTTCTGGTTGCCGTTGTGATGCTTGCATTCCCCCGGAGCGGGTTGTCGCAGGAGGGTTCGGATGGCACGGGGTGGCGTGAGGAACCTCGCATCCAGCTTGCGGCAGCTTGGACATCCGAAGTCTCGCTGACCGAGTTGGAAGACGAGGAAGGGCTGATTGCGGAGCAGATGGCCGCGCTTGGATCGAACCACTTTGCATCCCTCTTCTATTGGGTAATCAAAGTCACCCAAAGCGCTCAAACCCACTCGGATGTGGAAGAGATTGAGAATGTACTCATTGCCGATCTACCACCTGATGAATCACTTACCGAGAGCAGCAACGTTTCCGACGATGTCCCAATGCACGCAGAAGGTATTGACGACCAGGACTCCGAGCGGATAGCGGGTACCGAAGGAACTCAAGAGGTCGCCTCCGGTATCGCTGGAACTGTGATCGAAGACGTCATGACCGAATCGCCTGACACGGTCCATGAACAACCTGATTCTGCTTTGGTACACTCTGAATTGCCATTGAATGCGGAAGACAACGAAGAGCCATCAGCGATGATGTCCGATGAAGCGCTCGGCAGTCCCAGCAAGGACGTTTCAACGCGTAATAGCGTGAAGGCTGAACCGGCTAAACTCAGCAGTGCCAAGCCTTTTGTGCCGAAGAAGGAAACCGGACGCAATCTGCGCAAGCCACTCGATATCAAGGCACTGGAGGAACTCGACTGCGGTGATGCAGCATCCGAATTGTCGCGCTCGGCATCATCACACTTGGGAACCAAAGGCTCCTCGCCGTCACAAAATTCGATCGATATTTCCGCATCCGTCCCTTCTAAAATCCAGCTTGTCGAACCAAAGGCTCTCTCATCGGAACTCAAATCGTCCGCTTCGAAGATCCCACCGAAACGCGAATTGAAAACGCCGGATAAAGATTTAAAAGAATATCTTGCCGAAGAAGAACCACCGGCAACCTCAACAACAAAGGAACTCCAACGGGAATCGCAAAAGGCCCTTCAAGGGATCGATGCCGAACGAGCGCAAAAACCGCGGAATCACGGTGAAAGCGGTTCATCCTCCGGTCGCGACTCGGGTTCGATGTCCGACACAAAGATGTCCGATACAAATTCGAGGAATATCCGGCCGAAACAGAGTGAACCATCCCGATCGCCAGCAACGAACCCCAATCAGGATCGCCGCATGGGAAGAGTGGATGCATGCGTGGATCATTATTTGAAAAACCCGGAAACAACGGCAGAGCGATCCCCATGGGCAGTCATGCATGCCACCTTGGCCTACGGTAGCGACTACGAGTTGATCGGTCCTAATGGACGAGTCAATGCGATCGGTTGGATGTGCCACAATGGCTTGTGCAGAACCCAACGGATGTTCACTCCCTCGGGCAAGACCTTTATCCCGAATGTAGGTGGTGGAGTCCAAGGTCACCAAGGACAGTTTTTGGCGGTCTTAGCACAGTGCCAAGTCCCCCCGGATTATCCGATCCAAATCGGAAACAATAGATTCACTGTTCAGGATTTGGTTCGATACGAAATGGCGACTTGCAAAGAGCGATCCGAGTTGACCTTTAAACTCATCGGTCTCTCTTACTACTTGGATTCCAACAAGCAGTGGCGAGCCAATGACGGCAAGGTGTGGAGCATCCAAAAGTTGATCCAAGAAGAGTTAGCGCAACCGATCGTTGGAGCCGCGTGCGGCGGGACTCACCGATTGATGGGGTTTTCTTTTGCACTGAAGCAACGATCATTGCAGGGAGAACCGATCACGGGACAGTACTTGCGTGCTGCGAAATTCGTAGAGGATTTCATCAGCTACACGTGGCGACTTCAAAACCCCGATGGCAGTTTCAGCACCAATTGGTATGAGAGTCGCGGGAATGATCCGAATGAGGAGCGCAAGGTTCAAACGTCAGGCCATATGCTTGAATGGTTGATGTTTACGGTCAACAATGAGGAGTTGCAAAGTCCACGCGTCGAAAAGGCGGTCGATTTCTTGTTGAGCAAAATTTACGATTCGCGCAGCAAGAAATGGCCTATCGGCCCTCGAGGGCACGCGACACGTGCGTTAGCGCTCTACTCTGCACGCATGGCTTCGCTCAGCGAATCGGGAACGGAGACGACATCCGATCCGGTCATTACGTCTTTCCAACGCGAAAATTCGAAGCCAGAAGTCTCTACAGCGATGCCCACTCCCAAGCCAACCACGACTACTTCCAAAACTCAAACGGCAGCACCAAGGTCACGATCCGCGTCGCAGTCACCGACGCGAACCAAGCGTTAATGCCCAAGGATCGCTCGTTGGACTGGTACCGACAGGGGAGCGAGCGGACTCCCATCGCAATGTTCCGGGATGCATGATCCGAAATAGACACCCGGGGTGCACGATCGGACGATTTGGACGGAAATGCCTTTGACTGCATCAGGGATCGGGGAGCCCCGTGTCTGCCCTTTGACCCACTTTCAATTGGGTCTTTTTTCAAGGGGGCGGTATCAAGAGAAAAAAGGGCTGTTCTAAGCCCTTCCATTCGCCAAAAACCGGGATTCCCCCCCTTCGGACTTGCACAGCGCTCCTCTTTGCATCCATAATACAGAGGTAGCGAACTTCGATGGCTTTGGTGCTGTTGTTGGACGCCCCCACCGCAAAGGCAACCCTAACCGGGGAATTTGCCAGAACGACACAGTCGGAACCATCGATGCTCATTTGGGTATGCGTGGTACCACTCCCGCCTCCTAACCTTATTCCGGAATCGCACCATGCTCCATTTTTTTGGTGGTTCGGATCGCTTGTGCAATGGAATCACACGGCGCAGCTTTCTGTCGGCAGGCTCCCTTTGCTTTGGGATGGGGGGGTTTACGCTTGCGGATCTCTTGCGGGCAGAAGAAGCCGCGGGGAAACGCAATTCCCACAAGGGCTTGATCAATATTTTCTTGGGAGGTGGTCCTCCGCATCAGGATATGTGGGAGATTAAAACGGAAGCCCCGTCGGAGATCCGAGGGGAGTTTAGTCCGATTGCAACCAATGTCCCTGGGATCCAAATTTGCGAAGTCTTTCCGCAACTGGCCCGACGCATGGACAAATCAGTAGTGATCCGTTCTGTGGTGGGGTGCAAAGATCGGCATGAGTCGTACCAATGCATGAGCGGTTGGTTCCCGGATGACCTGAAAGCCTTGGGTGGCCGACCATCGATCGGATCCGCGGTTTCCAAGTTGCAGGGGACAGTCGATCCGGCGGTTCCCGCATTTGTTGGGCTTGCGAGCAAGACCCAGCATGTGCCTTGGTCCAATTCGGGCGAAGCTGGATTTCTCGGGGCTGCGTTCTCCGCGTTCAAGCCGGATGGCCCCGGGATGGACAATATGAAACTCCATTCGATCTCTTTGGATCGATTGAAGGATCGTCGCCGGCTTCTGACCAGCCTCGACACGATGCGGCGCGATATCGATACCACTGGGATGATGTCGGGAATGGATGCTTTTGAGCAGCGTGCGCTCGACGTTCTCACCAGCAGCAAGTTGCTAGACGCATTGGACTTAAGCAAAGAAGATCCAAAGGTCGTCGAGCGTTATGGCGACGGAAAACCGTACAAATACCAATATGATGGGGCACCGACCTGCAACGATCATTTGCTGATCGCACGTCGTTTGATCGAAGCTGGCGTTCGCGTGGTTAGTTTGAGCTATGGCAGGTGGGATTCTCACGGTCAAAACTTCGATCTGGTACGTGACCATGGCACGAAGCTCGACCAATGCTTGAGCGCCCTGCTCGATGATTTGCAGGAACGCGGGATGCTCAACGATGTAACGGTCATCGTATGGGGAGAATTTGGCAGAACGCCGAAAATCAACAACAACGCGGGACGAGACCATTGGGCTCAAGTCAGCAGCGCTTGGATGGCGGGAGGTGGCATGCGTGTCGGCCAAGCGATCGGGGCCACCAATCGTTTGGGTGAATACGCGACGGAACGTCCAGTACACATGCAGGAGATCATCGCAACTCTTTACCATAACCTCGGAATCAACGTGGCGAGCACCACCATCACCGATCCGACGGGCAGACCACAATTCTTGGTGGATCATGAGCCCATCAAGGAATTGATCTAGCGATGTTTCCACGCGATTCGGCCGGACTTACCATGGCAACCACCTCGCAATTTCGAGACATCGAAAAACCACATCGATCCATGAAAGCAAGGCCAACACATTCATGGACCGCGGTTTTTGGTGTTCTAATTATCGCTGCCGCATCGCAACTCGTTCACGCGATCGACCCTACCACACCGGCTACCGCCACGAGCGAACCTGCAGCGACGCAACCTGCAGCAACACTGCGGTTTGACCGCCCCGAGTTTACCCTTCGAGGTCGCGACGCTCGGTGCCAATTGTTGGTGAGTGCAGGCCAAGAGAATGGCCCGATTCGGGACATGACTCGCGAAGCTCGCTTTGAATGCAGCCCTTCGGGTATTGTTGCAATCGATGCCCAAGGCCTCGTAAGCCCACTTGCGGCAGGATCGGTAACGATCGCCGCACATGTCGAAGGCCAACCCTCCGCGACGATGACGGTGCATGTTCAAGTTGGCGACGGAGACGATGTTGTTAACTTCCCCAACCAGATCGTCCCAATCTTTACCAAGTACGGTTGCAACGGAGGCGGATGCCACGGGAAGATTGCGGGGCAAAATGGTTTCCGACTATCGTTGCTCGGATTTGAGCCACGTGAGGATTATGAACATCTCGTCCGTGAATCACGGGGTCGACGATTGTTTCCCGCGTTGCCCGACTCAAGTTTGCTTCTCCAAAAATCGATAGGTACAGTACCGCACGGCGGTGGGCTACGCATGGAAATGGACTCGCACGAGTACCGTTTGATGCGACGCTGGATTGCACAGGCGATGCCGTATGGCAATGCAAATGACCGAAGCATCACTTCTATTTCGGTGACGCCATCTACTCGGCAAATGAATCGCTCGACCGATCAGCAACTCTCGGTCGTGGCTACCTATTCCGACGGAACTGTCGAAGACATTACTCGAACGGCGCAGTACGAATCCAACAATCTCGATATGGCCGAAGTGACACCGGGAGGTCTGGTAAAGGTACGAGAACTGGCTGGTGAAGTTTCGATCATGGCTCGGTACCAAGGTCAAGTTACCGTTTTTCGCGCCAGTATCCCCTTGGGCACTCTTCAGCAACCGTTGCCTATCGCCCGAGGCCCTATCGACAATGCTGTTTTCAGCAAACTCGCATCGTTGGGTATCCCCCCCTCTGATCTCTGTGATGACATCACCTACCTGCGGCGAGTGACGCTTGACATCACTGGCAGGCTGCCGTCGCTCGATGAGATCGACGAGTTTCGAAAGTCCGCTGCAGAGGCTTCCGCCAACGGAGAAGAGTCTCCTGATTCGCGCCAGCAACGGAGAGTCGCGTTGGTTGAACGATTGCTCGCCAGTGGTGACTATGCCGAATATTTTGCCAGCAAGTGGTCCTCGATTCTTAGGAACAACCATGGAAGTGAAGAGACCCGTTTCGGTGCTTACGCGTTCCATGATTGGATTCGCCAAAGCCTTTTTGAGAACAAGCCTATCAGCACTTTTGTTCGCGAGCTATTGACCGCAACCGGGGATGTTGAGACGAATCCAGCGGTAGTCTGGTTTCGCCAAGTGAACAACACCGAGTCGCGGATCGAGGATGCTGCTCAATTGTTTTTAGGCCAACGCTTGCAATGCGCTCGCTGCCATCATCACCCTTATGAAAAGTGGGGACAGCAAGACTACTTTCAGATGGCAGCCTTTTTCTCGACCGTCGATCGACGCGAAGGCGGATTGCCTGCCGAACCAAAATTCGTATCGCGTGTGGGCACTGCAAATGCGAACCATCCAAAGACAGGCCAAGCTCTTCCAGCGGCTGGTCTAGATGCAGCGAAGATAGATCTAGCCACCTTCGAGGATCCGCGGGGTGCCTTAGCCGACTGGATGACGTCACCAGCCAACCCTTTTTTCGCGAAGTCGATTTCCAATCGCTACTGGAAGCATTTCCTGGGGCGCGGATTGGTGGAGCCCGAAGACGATATGCGGATCACCAATCCACCTAGCAATCCAGAATTGCTGGATGCTCTTGCCAAAGAACTGACTCAATCCGGGTTTGATCTTAAGCACTTGGTCCGATCGATTTGCAACTCGACGACCTACCAATTGAGCTCAACGGCCAACGAACTCAATATCCGTGACACCAACTGCTACTCCCGCTTTTATCCGAAGCGGCTGTCGGCAGAGGTCTTGCTCGACGCTATCGATGATGTGAGCGGAACGGTGTCGCAATTTGACGGAATGCCAGCCGGCACACGGGCTGTGGAATTGCCGGACACTTCGTTTGCATCGTACTTCCTCTCGGTATTCGGCCGTCCAGACTCATCGACCGCGTGTGAATGCGAGCGAAGCACGTCGTCGACTTTGGCTCAAAGCCTGCACCTGCTCAACTCCAAGGAGATGCAGAGCAAGCTTGGAAATGATTCGGGGCGTGCAGCCCAATGGGCAACGCTCTCTGCATCGGATACTTCTCTGAGCCCTGCCGAGAACCTGAGACGAGTTGCCCCCGATCGGATTCGGGAATTGTACTTGCGAGCATTGTCCAGACTGCCCTCGGAGTCGGAACAGACTGTCGCTGTCGAATACCTAATGCAGCGGGCAGAAAAAGCGCGAGAAGCATACGAAGATTTGTTATGGGGAGTGGTGAACAGCAAGGAGTTTCTTTTCAATCATTAACCCGAGCACACCTTGTGCTGCCAACGATTGCGACGCCTTGCGATTGCAATCCATCAAACTCCCTACGACGTGATACCACACCTTGAACCCACCCATCGAATCATGAACCAATGGTGCTCGGGCACGCATGTAACCGACTCGTCAAACGCCATTGCGATCCATCAGCGCGCCATGAATATTACTTCTCGATGCTGGCTTGGCATGGCGATCATGTTCGTTTGGTTGCACAGTTGCTGGTTGGCTTGTGGAATGGCTTGGGGTGAAGTCCCCACCATTGCGGTGGACGCGATCTTCCCGCCGGTGCTATCTACCGTTCAGCCCAACACCTTGAAGATCACTGCTGGACGATTTACCCAGGACATCGATGAGCTGATATTCTCCAACCCGATGATTCGCGGTACCATCGTCGCGGGCGCAAACCTCGCCATGGACAGCGAGCCGCAGAAGCAATACGGAAGCTTTCAGGTAACAGTGGATCCCTCGGTACCCGAAGGGTACTACGAAGTATGGGCTGTAGGGCGATATGGGGTTTCCAACTCGAGGACCATCGCAGTCGTCCATACACCTGTTGAAGTGCTTCCTATGAATACAGATCCGAAAAATCCACCAGAGCTCAAGCAAGGTGTTTGCTACCTCGGTCAAACACGTCGTAATGACAGGCAAACTCTAAGAATCGCAATCGCATCGGCTTGGCCGCGGATTGTGGTGGCCGCTGAGTCGCTCGACTCGATTGCGATGCCCACCATGACCGTTATGGATTCGCAAGGAAGAATGCTACAGCAACTCCGCGGCAACCGGAATTCACCCATCGTATTCACCAAACCTGCTTCGCATCAAACGCCGTCGGGCGACTTCCTGACATTAAAGCTTTACGACTTCCTATACCGCGGCGGAGAGAACTCCTTCTTTGCCATCATGGTCGATCCGCCTGACTCGCACCCGTTGTTGAAACCGTCGTCGCTGAAGTCGATTCCATCGATCGCGATGGACGGGTTAGCTACTTGGCCATCCGTGGAATTGAAATCGACACCAGGTGTGCATGCGATGGTAGCGCCCGCTCCCCCGTGGGAAACGCGATTACAAATCATGCCCAACCAACGAACCGCTGCCGTTGAGTTCACGCCCGTGGAAGGGCAAACGTATGAGTGCGAGGTTTTTTCAGAAGTCCTGGATCAATCGTCAGATATTCGCGCGATCATCGATCGACCACCAGTCCTGCCCGCGGCAGAGCAACTCGTCGCGATCGAAGCCGCACTGAAGAATCCGAGTCCCACCCTCAGCGATCCAGGTTTGCAGCAACTGATTCAATCGCATCAAGCAAGAGAACGCTCGACAGGTAGAGAAATTGTCGCGATTGCTGAAGACAGCCCTACTTCGGGTACGCGTGCCGTTCGGTTTTCGTCGGCCGATCCGATTGCAACACTTCCCCCAGGTCCCGCAGGAAAGAATCTTCGCATCACCCTCACGGATTTGAACCTACAACCATCGGCAACAGCGGGAACTCACGTGCTTCTGAGAGTAGGGCCTCCGATCCCTCGGGTACATGCGATTGCATTCTGGACTCCCGACACCAACAATCCGGCGCAAGCCAAGACAACGGGTGCGATGGTAGCTCGTGGAGGACAGTGCGCAATGCACGTCAGTATCCGTCGCAGTGGAGGATTCACCGGTCCCGTCGCCGTCGCGGTGGAGTCACTGCCGGCCGGTATCTCCACATCTCCAGCCGTCATCGCGCCAGGCCAAACCGAAACGGAATTGGTCTTTTACGCGGCGGAGGATGCACCGGCATGGACTGGGGCTGTGGTTCCCATTGCAAAGCTTACTATCGATGGCAAAGAAGTGGCGATTCCGGTCCAAGCGACCACCATCTCAATCAACGCCAGCGGGGACCGCGGATTGCCGCAGGGTAGGCGTTCCAAAGAATTACTGCTCCGGGTCAACGACCGTGACTTGGCCCCCATTCAGGTTCGAATCGGGGATGGACAGATCCTCGATGTTGCGCAAGGGGCGTCATTGAAGCTGCCGGTCAAGGCGGTTCGGCGGGCTGGCGGAGAGGCCAAATGCGTGCTCAGACCTCAAAACCTCCCCCCCAAGTCAACACTCGGCGAGTTCGAGCTAGCCCCGAATGCGTTGGAGGCCAGCCCCGAACTCAAAGTCGCGGCCGATGCTCCGATTGGCGAGTATACGCTGTGGTTTCAGGGGGAGATCACCGTCAAGCAGTCGCTCCATCCGGAGTCCCACACCCGGGTCGTCGCGTACCGCGATCGCTTGCAATCCATGCTGGCTGATCCATCATGGAGTGGGGATAGGCCTGCAGCCGAGAAGTTAATCGCTGAAACCAACACCCGAATCGAAGCCCTTGCAAAAGAAATTGCACCTCGCGATTTCCCCACCTTCCTAACCTGTGCGCCAGTGCGAATCCGTATTGTCGCCCCGCCTGAAACTCCTAAATAAACAAGAACCGATGCTCGCGAAGCTAGCGTGTCTACCGACCCATCCGCCCGCGACATTCCTTTTGACCGGGGATGAACTCATCATGAACCCAATTGTTTCTTCGCGCCCACGTTCCGTGCAACACGCGACCATCGCGCCGCGAGCCACCAGCGTCGCGATGCTGGTGTTCACCGTTCTACTGGGCGTCGTACCCGATTCGAAGATCATCGCCCAAGAAGCCCCTGCCCCTAAAGATTTCGCGAACCATGTGCTTCCACTCCTTCGGGCTAACTGCATCGCATGCCACAACATTCAAAAGGCGGAAGGTGGATTGAATCTAGAATCCCTCGAGAACCTCATGAAAGGTGGTGATAGCGGGCCGTCCTTGGTCGTAGGAAAAGGTGCAGAAAGCGAAATACTCCGCAGGGTTCAAGCCACCGATGAGTCGATGATGCCGCCCGAAAAGAACGCTGTCGGTGCTAAGCGATTGACGCCTGAGGAGATTGCGATGATCAGCGCATGGGTCGATGCGGGAGCGATCGCAGGAACCGCGAAGCCGACAGCGTCGATGCAGTGGAAACAAGTCCCTGATTCCGTTCGGCCGATGTACGCACTCGATGCCACCACCGACGGCCAATTTGTCGTTGCAGGACGTGGTAATCAAGCGACCGTTTATCGTTGGCCCGCTATCGACGCTGGGGCAAACGCATTCCCTCTAGTCGACCCAACGGTTCAGTCTCAGTTGCAAACCCAACTCCCTGTCACCCATCTAGATTTGATTCAGTCGATCGCGATCAGTCCCGATGGGATGCGCGTCGCAACGGGGGGATTTCGGGACATCAAGATTTGGAAACGCAATGTGGGTCCCATCGAAGACGGGATCGTCGCGCCCCTTCGCGGAGCCCATCTTTTAGCAACTTCACCAAATAGTTTGATGATCGCAAAAGCAACGCGTGCGCCGACCCTCGAAGTGGTCCGCATCGATCGATCCGCGACGTCCCATCAACTCGAATGCCCAAGTATCGTCACCGGAGTGGCTTGGTCAGCTGACAATACTCGTTTGACCGTCAGCACCGAGGATGCCTCCGTGCACGTGTTCGCCATTGAACCGAACGAAACGGGGACACCGATAACCATCAAGCCGATATTCAGTCAAAAACTGGAGCAACCACTGCGAGGAATAGTCATTCCCGATGCGCAATCTTTCGTCGGTATCACCGCTGAAAAGAAACTCCAATGGTGGTCGATTTCGGTAGCGACCCCCGAAGCCCCCGCGGTGGCAACCAAGGTCGAGCGACTGGGCGATGTCGCGGACATAGTTGCACTCGCGAGATATGACGAAGCCAACACGCCGCGGGTAGCGGTAGCAACCGGCGATGGCAATGTTCGTATTGTGATTGCGGCCGACGGTGCGATCCCAAGAACCATAAACCACGGTAGCCCTCTTGTTCAAGTCGTAACGTCGAGCGACAACACCAAGCTCGCTTCGGTGGGTGCTGATGGTTCCGTCAAGGCATGGAACACGGCGGACGGAAACATGCTTTGGGAACAAAAAATAGACTTCGATACGCAGCGCAAGATGGATTTTGCCGAGGTGATGGCTGCACGGCAAAAGTCCAAGGTGGATCGGGCAACCGCAAAGGTTCCTGAATTGGAGAAAGCCAAGCAAGCGGAAATGGATGCTCAAGGCAAATTGCAAACGTCAAGGAACCAGATCAACGAGGAACTCGCCAAGAAGCAAACAGAACTTGAGGCGAACAATAAAATGGTCGCCGACGGCGAAGCAGCTATGGTCGCGGCCAAAGCCGCGATCGAAGAAGCGATGAAAAAAGCCGAACAGGCACAGAAGGATTTGGAGGCGAAGAAGACACAACAACTCGCTGCTCAAAAGGCGAAGGCGGATGTCGAAGCAAAATTGATGACGATGGACAAGACCATCGCCGGAGCGACTCAGGCCATCGAGCGAGCCGCTGCGAACCTGTCTCAGTTCCAAGCGTCCATCGAAAAAGAAAAGCAGCGATTGACTGAATTGGAACAGGTAGCGGCACAGACCAAAGCCGCCGTGCCAAATGTCCCAGCAACACTCGTTGCCTTTACCGCAGATAACAAAGGAGTGATCACCTCGCACGCCGATGGATCGCTTCATTTGGTTCGCAGCGATAAAGGTATCCAGCAGACTGTACTCACAGGCGGAGTTCCCAATTTCAACACACTCGCCATGACCGCGACGGGTTGGATTCTCGGGGGAGCGGAAGATGGTCGAGTGATCGCATGGGATTGGGGAAACCGATGGTCGCTCGAACGCTCTATCGGCAACGCGAACGATTCACCGTTCAGCGATCGTATCACTGCCATGGATTGGAGCGAGGACGGCCAAACGCTCGTCGCGGGAAGCGGTGCCCCGAGCCGTTTCGGTGAATTGAAATTGATTCGGGTAGCCGATGGTGCCATCATCAAAGATTGGGGACAAGTCCATAGCGACACGATCCTGGTCGCTCGTTTCTCTCCCGATGGAACCATGGTTGCCACGGGTGGAGCCGATAAGTTGCTCCGGTTGCATCGGGTCGATTCGGATGCTCCAGTCCGAACTTTGGAGGGACACACCCACCACGTGCTCGGAGTAGCATGGCATGACGATGGACATCTTTTAGCAAGTTCTAGCGCTGACAATACGATCAAGGTTTGGGATGTTGAATCCGGCACGGCGACCAGGACAATTCCTGGTTTTGGCAAGGAAGTCACCGCGTTAGCGTTCGTTGGCAGAACCAACCAAATCGTATCCTCGTCCGCCGATCAGCAAACGCGTGTCCACGATGTGACCAATGGCGGGCTCGTACGGGCCATCGGTGGGCCTAGCGATGCGGTATACTGCGCCGTGGTCGCAGGCAAAACACCTGTCGCGTTCGCAGGTGGGCAGGATGGAGTATTGTGGATTTGGCAACTTGATAACGGCCAACCACTCCAACAAATTAAGTAACCCGCACGGAACCCACGAAGCTCCGCCCAATTCAGCGTTGTTGAATCGCGCCCGGACCTTCTCGAGAGAGTGGCAGTCCAACCGACTGGGAAAGGAATGAGATCAGGATGGTCAAGCTAGGGGCTCACATGAGCATCGCCGGAGGGTACTACAAAGCAGTAGATGCCGCCGCGGAACTCGAAATGGATGTGGTCCAATTGTTTACCAAGAACAACAACCAGTGGGCTGCAAAACCCATTTCCGAGAGTGAAATCAAGCAGTTCGCCGGCGCCTTATCGACGACCGGTATCACCAACCCGCTCGCACATGCTTCGTATTTGATCAATCTCGCTTCTCCCAAGCAGGAACTCTGGGAAAAGAGCATCGATGCCATGGTCATCGAGTGGCAGCGGGCCGAACAACTCGGACTCGATGGAGTCGTGATGCACCCGGGAGCATTTGTCGATTCCAGTGAGGAACAAGGTCTTCAGCGGATCGCCGATGCGATCGTCAGGATTTACGAGAAGGTCGAACCTAAGAAATCGTGGCTGCTTTTAGAGAATACTGCCGGTCAAGGTTCTTGCCTCGGCTGGAACATGGCACAACTGGAATGGTTGCTACAGCGATCCGGCTCAACAATGATGGTGGGTGTCTGCCTGGATACCTGCCACGCGCATGCCGCCGGCTACGATTTTTCCACGGAAACTGGTTTCAAAGAATGGGAACGCGACGCCAAAAAACACTGCATCCTGGATGCTATCCGAGCACTCCATCTGAACGATAGCAAGAAAGGTTGCGGTTCGCGCGTCGATCGCCATGAACACATCGGTCTCGGGACGATTGGCCGGGAAGGATTCGTTCGCGTTCTCAAACACCGCGTCCTAAAACAGCTTCCCATGTATCTCGAAACGGAAAAAGAAGATACCGAAGAAGGGGAACCCTGGGACGCGGTCAATCTACGTCTCCTTCGGGAACTCGCCTCGTAACGCTTGCTTCTCACTGGTTTCTCAGCGAAAGTAGCACATAAACACCCGTTTTCTCAAGCGATACCCTTCATTCCCGATCGGGAAAATCGAGCTTGACTCAGCCCCAATCGCGGCCTAGATTTCCCGAGCGGGAATAAAACCTCAAACGCCGTTAGGATCGGGGCTATCAATCCCGAGCGGGAATCTTTGGTGACGGGAATCGTCGGTGAAAGGGAGGGCTATGGGATGAACCAGGTAACGCAAGTGAAAGATATCGGCCAACTGGTCCGACAACGGCGGAAGGAGGCGGGATTAACGCTGAAGGATGCCGCGGGAATGGCAGGTGTGGGCGTTCGTTTTCTATCGGAATTGGAACGAGGCAAATCCACGTTGCAACTGGGGCTGGTGATCGAGGTACTGCAATTGTTCGGTTTGGAGTTGCATGTCAAAACGCGTGGCGCATCCAAAGATGGATCCAACCGTGGTGAATCGAAATGAGCGAGACCCTTTATGTCCATTACCAACAGTCGGTGAAGCGGGCCAGCAGGGTAGGAGAAATCACCCTCACGGACTCCGCGAAGGTTCGATTCCGCTACAGCCGTGACTGGCTCGCATCGGCAACTTCGTTCCCGATTTCGATTTCCTTGCCGCTCGAAGGCGAGACATCCGAGAGCGCAAGCCACCATTTTTTCGCGAATCTGTTGCCCGAGGCAAACGTTCGGCAGCAGATTTGCAAATCGCTTGGCATCTCCAACGGAAATGACTTTCAGTTGCTCAAGGCGATTGGAGGGGATTGCGCGGGTGCATTGAAGATCACAGCAGCCGATGAAATCGCACCCCCTACCGCCGTTTCCAAATACGAACCAGTGACCGAGTCCCAACTAGCACAATGGTCGATTGGATCTCCAGATGCCTTCGCGGCGGTGACGGGCCACAACGAAGTTCGACTTTCACTCGCCGGCGCTCAAGACAAGCTTCCGGTCCATATCGATGCGGATCGCATCCTCGTTCCGCTCGGGGATGCCCCGAGCACTCACATCCTGAAATTCGCATCTCCTTTTTATTCCCATTTACCCGAGAATGAGACTTACATCAGCATGCTCGCAACGGCGGTTGGCCTGCCAACCGCACCTGTGAGCCTGCGAAAAACGGAGCGTGCCAGTATTGCGATCATCACTCGCTACGATCGGTTCAAATGCGATGGAGTTGACTGCCGATTCCATCAAGAGGATTTCTGCCAAGCGTTGGGTATCAGTCCCATCAACAAGTACGAGAAGGAAGGGGGACCTCGTTTTCAACAATGCGCGGAAATTCTTCGTCGGCATGCTTCGTTTCCATTGATCGAGCTCCAGAAACTGATGCAATGGGGGTTATTCAATCTGCTCGTCGGCAACGCAGACGCCCACGGAAAGAATTTATCGCTCCTTTATGATGAGCAAGGGGGGATTCGCTTAGCCCCTTTCTATGACTTGGTTTGCACGCGCAACTACAAGCGTATTGCTAGGGACATGGCGATGGGCTACGGTGGCATGTTCGATCCAGATTTGGTCAGCTCAGAGCACCTTGATGGATTTGCGAGAGACATCGGGATCCGTCCACATTTGGCGGCATGCGCCTTGGACGAGATGATGGAGCGAGTGATTTCAGGGCTTGGACAAGTCACGAACCAATTTGCCGAAAGGTTTGGCGATTCCGCCGTGATGGAGCGACTTCCGATCGTGATTCGCAAGCAGATACGTCGAGTTCGTAGCCAACTCAAATAAAAAACGACGCGAGGATTCGCGTCGTTTTGAAATGGATCGAGAAAGACTTGGAGTCTCGATAGGTATCGAAGAACTACCAAGCAAAGTGAGCGAAGGCCTTGTTCGCATCCGCCATGCGGTGGGTGTTCTCACGCTTGGTAATCGCGGTCCCTTCCTTGCGGTATGCTGCCATCAATTCATCCGCCAACTTGGTCGCAGTAGCTCGGCCTTTCTTTTCTCGGACGGCGCCGAGGATCCAGCGGAAGGCCAAAGATTGTTGACGGTTCTTGTTCACTTGCATTGGGACTTGGTAGGAAGCACCACCGACCCGCTTGGATCGGACTTCGATGTACGGCTTCACGTTCTCGATCGCTTGTTCGAAAACCTCGACCGACGGACGGTCCTTGATCTTTTCTGCGATTTCGTCGAGGGCATCGTAGAAGACGTTGTAGGCAACGGTCTTCTTGCCATCGTACATCAAGCAATTGACGAACTTAGCAACCAACAGCGAGTTGTGTCGTGGATCAGGACGGAGGGTTGTACGTGAAGCAGTAATCTTGCCCATAGCGAAACAAATATTGGATCTAAGTTGGGATGGATTGAGTGGGTCGCTGTGTCCAAACCGAGGAACTCGACTTGAACTTTATAATTCGAGGTCGTCTTGCGTAGCGAACTTTCACTTGCCGGAAACCGCCCCGAAGACTGCAGTGGACTAGGCCTTTTTCGCACCGTATCGGCTACGGGATTGCTTTCGTCCGTTCACACCGAGAGTGTCGCGGCAACCGCGAACAACTTGGTAACGAACCCCTGGAAGGTCACGCACACGACCACCTCGGATCAAAACGATCGAGTGTTCTTGGAGATTGTGCCCTTCACCGGGAATGTAAACGGTGACTTCTTTGCCGTTGCTCAAACGCACCCGAGTGATCTTTCGGAGAGCCGAATTCGGCTTCTTTGGGGTCATCGTACGAACGATCAAGCAGACACCTTGCTTTTGCGGGCATCGCTCGAGCACAGGGCTTTTGGTGGACTTACGTTGAACTACGCGGTTGCGACGAACCAATTGATTGATGGTTGGCATACGATTTCGGTCGGAGGTATCCTCGAAAAAACAGCAAAAATGTCGTTTAGTACCAAAGGTGGGAGTCGAACCCACACGTCCTTGCGGACACAGGATTTTGAGTCCAGCGCGTCTGCCATTCCGCCACTTTGGCATTACTTTTGTCGCTACATTTAGCAACGAAAATAGGGGTGAAAGTGTACCTATGGACCCCGCAATCCGACAAGTCCATAAGTTCACAATTCGTCGAAAAAGCTCCCCCAGTCCAATCGGACCGACCTGACCAAACTCCCCAGGCTCCCGAAACCCTCGATTCCGAGGTGCTTTCCTAGGTACTTTTTGCACGCTCCGAGGTACCCCTGAGGGCTGCCCCCATTAGCCCGAACGAAACTGCAGAACACACGCAACTACAAGATACATCGTGGAATGCGGCGGCTAGAGGACTCGAGCGATGAAGCATTTCAGGTAATCGGTTTCCGGACAATGGATCGCTACCGGATGATCGGCTGATGGGCCGCGATTCTCGAGGATTTGCATTTCGCGACGGGCCCGAACC
>VGZN01000045.1 GCA_016872635.1 Planctomycetota bacterium
TGTAACTTTGCCCATTCCCCGCCGGTGATCGATGGACTTGGGAGTGATGCATGCTGGGAAGATGCATCACCCATTCGGAACTTCCGTAAGGCGTGGCTTACTTCCTCTGAAGGCGATGGATCGAACGGTGTGAGCCAACTTGAGGGAAACCCCGCGAGCCAGACAGTCGCGAAGCTTCTCTGGGACCGGGAGTACATCTACGTTTGGGCGAAACTCGAAGATAGTGATCTCCAAGCCACACTCACCGAACGCGATGAACAAACATGGTTGGACGATTGCTTTGAGATGTTTTTGAAGCCATCTAGGGAACACCCGGGGTACTACGAGTTCCATGTGACGCCAGCGAACACGCAAATGGATTTGTACATCCCAGAACGGATGCCTAAAGCCTATGCGATTTTCAAGTCGGCTCATGACTTCGAGTTTACGAGCGCTGTTCAGACCGATGGTACGATGGAAGATCGCAGTGATAAGGATCGCTCGTGGCAAGTCGAGTTTAAAATTGCTTGGAAGGATTTTTACAGAACGGGCGGCTCCCCAACCCCGGATGAAGAATGGGGTTTCTCGTTATGCCGATATGATTACGACCGTTCTCTCGAAGCACCCGACTTAACCAGTATTTCGCCGCTGACCCAACCCTCATTCCACCGGCACGAAGAGTTTGTCGGTCTCCGATTCGTCGGACCTCAGCGACAGGAACCAACCTCCGAAACGCAAGCGACGCGATCGTACGTGCACGGTTCTCCGGAACCACCTCTCCCATTTACGACCCATCGTGTACCAATTGATTTCGAGATCGAACATCCGATCTTGTTGCGACACGAGCCGGATACCCATTCCGTGTGGTTGATTACCCAATCGGTACCCTATGGACCTTCGGTGGTTCATCGGTTCTCCCTCCGTGCGAATGAGAAGGAAGGCGACCCAGCGGTTGTACTTGATCCAAAATCCGAAGCTGATGCTTTCGAGGATCAGTTGGTCAGCACAGTGCAATCGGATCGTGTCCATTACGATCTATGCTTCCATCCAGACTATCCTCGCCAACCGTACGTGTTTGTTGGACTCAATGAAAGCGTCGAAGGGACGAAGCATTCTCGTATCTTGAGATGGGAGCTCAGAAGCCATTCAGCAGGTATTGAGATTGTTGATGAGCAGTTGGTTTTGGAGTGGCCCAGTGATGGGCACAATGGTGCTGCGTTGACTTTTGGGCGTGATGGGATGCTATACATCACCAGCGGCGATGGGACGAGCGATTCCGATACGAATCTTCGAGGCCAAGACCTCACGCAGTTGACGGCCAAGGTTCTGCGTATCGACATCGATCATCCCTTGGAAGGCCGTCTGTATTCGATACCCAGGGATAATCCTTTTTTGAATCGGCGAAACGCTCGACCGGAAACATGGGCCTATGGGCTGCGTAATCCATGGAGGATTACCACGGACACGGAATCGGGTCGCATCTGGATTGGTCAGAACGGCCAAGACCTCTGGGAACAAGTTTACTTGGGCATACGCGGTGCCAATTACGGCTGGAGCGTGATGGAAGGTAGCTCAGTATTTTATGCGAATCGGGAGCGGGGAGAGGATCCCTTTGAACCACCTGTAACGGATCATCACCACAGCGAAGCACGTTCGCTGACTGGCGGGATCGTATATCGAGCAGAGCGACACGACCTGCTATCGCTTGTTGGGGCATACATTTATGGAGACTACTCGACAGGCAAAATTTGGGCGATATGGCATGACGGAGAAAAAGTCCATCGCGCAACCGAGATCGCAGATACACCCCATGCGATCACTTCGTTTGAGGTCACTCCCAGCGGTGAGATTTGGATCGCGGACCACTTGGGTAAATCGATCCATCGGCTGATTCCGAACCAAGCTGTCGATTTGTCGAAGGACTTTCCAAGACGACTGAGTGAGACAGGACTTTTTAAGGACGTAGCAAGCCATCGACTCGCACCTGGAGTCATTTCCTATACGGTGAATTCGCCCCTTTGGAGCGATGGGGCCTACAAGGAGAGGGCTTTCTTCATCCCTGCGAAAGGCGAAGGAGATCGCCGTATCGAATTTCAAAATCAGTTTGGCTGGACGTTCCCCAATGAAACGGTCCTCATCAAAAGTTTTGCCTTGGAGACACGAGTCGGCGACCCGAGTTCCCGTCGATGGATCGAGACGCGATTGATGGTGCGACAGCAGAACGAATGGGCCGGGTATTCGTACCGTTGGAATGCGGAAGGCACCGATGCTGAGTTGGTCGCTGCTGCAGGTGCTGATGAGGAGTATCGAAGCTTCGACCCTTCGGTGCCGGGAGATGTACGGAAAGGGATTTGGCACTTTCCGAGTCGAGCCGAATGCATGGTCTGCCATAGCCGTGCCGCAAACTTTACGCTCGGTTTGCAGACAGCTCAAATGAATCGAGTACACGACATGGCAGATGGGCCGGCGAACCAATTGCTCAGCTTGGAACGAAAAGGGCTGTTCAAAGTACAACCACAGCAGTTTACGAGAGCCGTAAATACATTAGACATCAAAAGCGTTACCGATGCTCCTTCGTCGAGAGATGCCAACAACGCAACAAAATTACCTCAACGACAGATCCCTCCAGAGTCTTGGTTGTTACCAGCTTCACCTGAGCGATTGCCTAAGCTTGTCGATCCTCGCGACGAAACGATACCGATCGATTCTCGAGTTCGATCGTATCTTCATGCCAATTGCGCGTCATGTCATGTTCCTGCAGGTGGTGGGAACGCAGGCATTGACTTAGCATACCAAACGCCGCTGGACAAAATGGAGATGATTGGGAAATCACCCCGCCATCAAAACCTTGATATCCAAGAGGCAAAGATCGTTGCGCCAGGTCAGCCCGAAAAAAGTGTGTTGCTTCAAAGAATCTCCCATCGTGGTAATGCCCAAATGCCCCCGATCGCCACGAATGTCGTCGACGAACACGCTGTCCTGCTAATTAGGGAATGGATTTCTAGTTTGGTTAAGAATGAATCCGAATGATCCCCTTGAGATTGCTTCGAATTCGAGGGGTGCCGCGATGAAATACCTGATACGACTTGCAGGGCTCGCGGTAATGGTTGTTGCAATTCCGCTGATGATTCCGGGATTGTTGGTCGTCGGACTCTGTTTTGTATTGCCTCTTGGTATTGTGTTCTTTCTTCTCAATCTCATTGGAGAATGGTTCCTGACGCTGAAGTTGGCCTTACGAAACCGGTTCGTTCCTTGGTACTTGCTTCGCGAACTTCAAGACGGAGATCGATTGATTGTGGAATACCCAACCTTGGGCTGGCGAACCTCTCGTTTGTGGTTGGTGCCATCAAGTCTTTATCGGCAATGTCCTTTCACGCCACCAAAGAGCGAGGAAGAACGGAAGGAGATTGACGATGCGAATGAAGTGTTTCCTGTCCACCCTTTTGAAGAATGGGTTTATCAAAAGGTCATTTCGCCCGTTTCCGGCGGGGGGATACTGATTCGAGCCTGGAACGGCAGATGGCGTCGAAAATACTTCGAACGTCGGTACCCGAGCATTGAAGTGATCGACGTATGGACAGGACCTGTACGGATGAAAACGGGAAACAATTCTCAACACTAAGCTGAATGAATTGGCATCATCATGAGTAATCCTCGGCATCGTCATCAGCATGCATTTCGAGCGTTCCATGCTTTGGAACGAGAAGGACTCTTTGTCGCTAGCCGTCGAAACATGCTGAAAACGAGTATCAGCGGTATCGCAGGCTTGAGTTTGCCAAGATTGCTACAGGCTCGTGCGCCGAGATCGGCAGGGGGATCGGACGCCCCGAAAGGTAAGAGTGTCATCTTGCTGTGGATGACAGGCGGTCCTAGCCAAATCGATACCTGGGATCCAAAGCCCACTCAGCCGATCCAAAATCGCGGTCCCTTTGGAGTCATTCAAACCAAAATTCCCGGTGTCGTTATCTGCGAGCACTTGCCACTTCAAGCAGCGATGCTTGACCGATTTACTGTCCTTCGATCGGTCGACGCTAAATACAGCAACCATGAACCCAACATGGTCTTCCAGACCGGGAATCTCGATGCAGAACCGCGAACCAACCCCGAAGCGCCACGTTTCCCTGCGATTGCATCGATCGTCGCGAAGCACCATGGTTCCAATCAGAGCGGTGTTCCACCGTACATCGGATTCTTTCGGTCCCGAAGCCATATTGCATACGGTGGATACCTAGGTCAGCAGTATGACCCATTTCCCGGAAACCTCGGATCTCGTTTACCCATTTACGACTTGGTTGGGAACGATACCGGAAAATCATCGGACGGAGAGATGTTTCAGTTGGCGAAAGGACTGAACTTTGAGCGAATCCAAAGCAGACGCCAGCTATTGGCAGATCTCGACACGATGCGTCGGGATCTCGACGAATCCAACACCATGAATGCCATCGATTCACACAATCAACAGGCTTATGAATTGCTGCTAGGAAAGCAAACGCGTGAAGCATTTGATTTAGAGTTGGAACCCCAGAAAACTCGGGAACGGTATGGGAATCACTTGTGGTGCCAGCAAGCGTTGCTTGCGCGGCGGTTGGTCGAAGCAGGTTCCGCCTTTGTAACACTCGATTTGAGTTACCACACCGCAAGCGGCACATGGGATAACCATGGTGATAACATTCCACCCTACGGTGGGATTTCAAAAGGACTGAAGCCTTTGCTGCCGTTATTCGATCATTTGCTGACAACATTGGTCAGTGATTTGGAGGAACGAGGAAAGCTTGAGGATACCTTGGTGATCGCCATGGGCGAATTTGGTAGGACACCGATGATGGGTACCCAAGGGAGTACGGATGGCCGCGATCATTGGCCCAACGTGATGTCGATGGTGATGGCCGGTGGCGGATTGCGTCATGGACAAGTCATCGGGGCTAGCGACAAGGAAGGTGGGTTCGTACGCGAACGCGCCGTCAAACCGGGAGATATCGCGGCGACCATTTATCGGTTCTTCGGGGTTCCACTCGATACTCAATACACAGACGGAACAGGCCGCCCGAGAAGTATTATCGATCAAGGGGAACCGCTCTCAGAATTGGGGTTATAGTCTTGGTTAGGAATGGCTTCTGAACGAGAATTAATAAAGAGAATGGATGGTGGGAATCAAGGATTCGATGGCATCGCTTCCTTAACTGGATACAGATTCTTGTCGAGCAAGTAGCGCCATTCCCATTCGATATCGCTTGTAGCCGATGGGTTTTTCTTGGCCTGGAACCCAAGCCTCACGCGATCCGAAGTGATCTCGACCACGAAGAAGCCCTTCTCAGTTTGCCCTGTGTTGACGATATCGATCGATTTGGCTTCACCCTCTGGTTTCCATGTCTTCACACCTGTACCGGAGTGGCCATGAAAATAGGCGATGAGATTGTATGGTTTGACCGTATTATAGAAATCCACCCAATCTTCGATTACCCACCAATCGGTATCGAATCCGCAATGGGCCATAATGATCACTGGCCGTCCCGTAGTGCCAACCGAATGCTCGAGGTTTTCTTTGATGAAACTTAAAGCATCCTGGGGATCGTGCCATGGAAGCGAGTACCGAACGCGGGGGTTTTGACGGTTGGCGGGATAGAGATTGGCTTGAATAAAATGGATTCCATTCCAATCCCAAGCGTAATGCAATCCGTTCGGAGAAACTTGGGGTATCAACTGCTGATCCAGTCGTCGCTGGTTGCGCCATCGAATTTGGCGTTGGACGCTAACACGCTGTTTGATGAATTTCTCGGGGGGGCCGTCATGGTTCCCCCAACCTTCAAACACGGGGAACCTTAAAAGTCCATCTGTTCCATCAAGTCCAAATTGCTCTTCAAAATGAAGCCACTCAATATCTGTTTGTCCTGTTTTGTCGCCGTCATCAATCAAATCGCCGAGAGCGAGAACACCACGTGGGAAACCAATGAAACCTCCTCCCAATTTCTCGGGCCAATTGTTTCCGGGAAGTTCGTTCATGCGTTGGATGGTACGTTGATTGCGATAGTTCCGATCCACCTTTTCGACGGCCTCGTAATGTGAGTCGGATGTCGCAAAAAAGGTGACAGAATTTTTGGATGGCCATCTCGCATCCTCGAGGGTCGCCGACCGAACGGATTCTTCTGACTCTTTGCCCAGATCAAGTCCACGGTCTGTTGGAACTGTCTGATTCCAATGGAGCAACTGAGCCAGCATCTTCTGGAATATAGCTTGATGCTCCGGGGAAGGATCGCTTTTTCCCAGTAGATTCAATCGCTCACGAGTATCTGAGATTAGATCGTACAACTGAGGATTGGAACCATCATAGTTGCACAGTAGTTTCCAATTACCGAACCGCATTGCCAAATCGGGAAGCAATTCCTTGGAGCCAGGAAATGCTACCTTTCTGTCAGGAGGACGACGCCAAAACAATGGTGAAGGTCGAGAATGATTGCCTTTCCCGAGTAAGGTGTTAGCAACACTTTCACCATCTAGCGATAGATCCCGCCATTGAATTCCGCAGATTTCCAAAACGGAAGGACCGATATCGATGGCAGAAAAAAACGATTCACTATTGATTGTTCCTTGAGGTTCGGTAGCGATGAGACCAGGCCCCCAAGCGATGAGTGGAGATCGGATCCCTCCTTCATAAAGCGTTGTTTTACCATTGCGAAAGCGATCTGCCCGTCCAGCACCCTGTTCTGGGCCGTTATCCGAGCAAATCAACAGCAGAGTGTTGTTTCGGAGCTCTTCTTCGTTTTCCAAAAAATCAAATAGTGCTTGTAGCTGATTGTCCAAGTGCTCGAGGACAGAGAGATACTGTTCCCTTTTTGAGTTCCTCCAATCAGACACTGGTGGCCAATAAGGGCTATGCACATCGTCAGGCCAAAGATTGATGTAGAAAGGTTTCTTCTCCGCAACGGCTTGCTTTGCGAATTCGATGGCTGCTTCGACGTAACCGCTGGTGATCTCGCTCCTTTGCATCCAACTGAAAGGGCCGCCGAGTCGCTCTGCATCTTTCCAAATACGACCAGGTTCGCTAGCCCCCGGCTTTAGAGTCATTGGTAATAGCTTTGGACCCATACCTTCAAAATTGGTTAACGATCGATCAAATCCATACTCGCTAATGGATGGTGCATCGTCGACATCGCGCTGTCCCCCCAGGTGCCATTTGCCAAAGTGCCCGGTAGCATAGCCATTCTGCTTAAGAATACGGGGGAGCATCGGTGCGGCAGGATCAAGCCAATTCGCACACCCTCGACGTTCGTTGTCCGCTCGATTGTTGAGAAATGAGTGTATGTTCCAGCGCTGCGGATACTGCGAAGTTAGGATCGCACAACGCGAAGGTGAACAAATCGGAGAATTGACATAGAATTGCTCAAAACGTATTCCCTTGCTCGCTACACGGTCAACATTCGGTGTTGCTGCGTGCGTGTTCCCAAAACAGGAGAAGTCACTCCAGCCCATATCGTCAATGAGTACCAGCACGATGTTTGGGGGGCGAACATTATCGCGAATAGTTTCACAAACTGCCGGCACTGTAGCGGCTTGAGACTCGGAAAGTGTCAGACAAAGAGCAGCCAATATTGAGAACGCGACAGTAATGGTCGTGTCCAATGAGGCGATCATTTCGTTACGATTTTTCCGAGCAGCTTCCATTTTTCGATTGATTTCATGTGTCGTCAGAATGGAGTTCAGGCTCCTTAGCGATCGCTTGCCTTACTTTTCGAGCGGTTTTGTTTCGAGCAGATTGAGGACTACCGGAACAGGCCGAGGGCCGGCTGCATCGCTGGGACGATTTGCAGTAGTCAGCTCATTCTTCGTGTTCCTTAACCACATCGATGAACTGCCCCCACCGTCCAGATTGATCCCGTTTTGGCATCCGAACTCGATCAGGATTTTGGCTAACTCTTCCTCGCTCACCCCTTCGCTGTACCCTTGCTGCCTCCCATCAACAACGACCCAAACCATTTTCGTACCATCCGAGTTGAGACCTACCGCAGTGCGGGGATGCTTAACGTCGCTAGGTTCGGCTAGAACTTGACCATCTTTAAGGATTCCGCGGAAGCCAGAGATAGCCCAACGCGGATTTATTCGCTGTTTTTCAATGTCCGATGTCGTTGCGATCTCTCCGATCGCTGCGGTACCTGATGCCTCCATCCAAAGAGACCAGTAACCTGGTTGCGGTCTACTGATGATTCGATCGGCTTGTTGTACCCAACCGAGTATGTCCGCACGGCCTCCGACAATGTAGCCGGGCTTTTTACCTGTAACTGGGTCGGTCAGCATCTGCCATGCAGCGGTATTGATCGTGGCGATCGAGTCTACAGACTTCGCCAACTCATTCGGTGAGGTCAAAACCGCCTCGGTGGGTCCCTCCCCATCGGGGTCGTCCCCTGATACGACGGTGAACGTCACATCCTGAGTCCGCAGGTCGATAGTCAGTCCATGGATGTGGAGTGGTCTCGGATCCTGCCGTACGATATGTCGGTATTGCACGTGCGACGGGACCCGCCATTCGCCACCATCTTGGGCTTTGCTGAAGTACGGCGAACCGGTGAAAAAAAGGAACACTACCAAGATTTTCCGTAGATCCATGAAACCACCGCTGCTCCTCGAATAACGTCGCACTGAATTGCTTTTCAGCTTTGCACACCATGAACCCGCAATGGCGAGTTGATCCTGAAAAACGAACCTTCAGCAACGATAAAACACCATGTTTACAAAGTCTTCATAAAGTATACTAACCGTCTTCCGGATTTGACTACCAGTTGTTGTCTCACGCACGAGGATTATGAATCATGCCGAAATGGACGATCTGCCTATTAGCTATTGTCGCGGGCTTTGTCTCCCATGCATCTGCTCAGGAGAGCACGAAGTCCGGTGGGAAAGTCGATCCGGAAACGGCGATGACGAATCAGTTCCTGAAGCAATTCGAACCGGCAGCATTGGATCAATCTACCACGGACAAAATCAAAGAGATCTTTGGTAAAGCAGCCAAAGAGGTGGTTGCGCAACGAAAGAAGTCGGGCGTAACTCCAGAGATGCTTAAGAAACGAACAGAAGCCGCGAAGCAAGCCAGGGAAGAGGGGAAGAAACCGAAGGAGGTTCGCGAGATCGGACTCAGTGCCATGCAAGCCACGGAGGAGCAAAAGAAAGTTGTGTTGGACACAGAGGAGCTGCTTTCTAAAGCAAGGATTGCCGTTGGTAAACTACTGACCGATGAACAGAAGAGCAAGCTACCAAAACAACTCCAGACGAATCTGAAAGAGCCAACGCCACCCAAAAAGCCGAACGGCTAGTGGCAGGTGGCTCAACGTTGGCAGAAGCAGCGAAGCTCGACGATTGTAGATCGAATTGCTGAGAACGCGATCATCCTGACCTCAATGATCTCGGCACAGAGCTTGGAGATTAGGTGCTTCGCCGCGCGATCCTTTCGTTGCGTGCGGCGAGTGTTATTTTCTGTTGCGTGAGGATTTCTTCTTGTTGTTGGTTCGATTCGGATCTGCGGCATCGGCTTGTTTGGCCTTGAGGTAGGATCGCTGGTCGTCTCCGAGTTCCGCTGCTTTGCGATGAAGTGCAATTTCGACCTTTCTCATCGCATCAGAGGCGACCTTCATTTTTCGAAGGGCTGTGTCGCATTCCGTTTTGGCTTTCTTGTACGCTGGATGGTTATCGATAAGGGACGCATCCAGTTTGTGCTTCAGTTCATTCTTACGGGCTACGGCCTCCTTCCATGCTGTAAATGCTTCGTTGGCAGCGGGATCGGCATTGATCGCAGCCTCTTCCATTGCCTGTAATTCTTTTTTTAGGTTCGCCAGAGAGCTCTCGAGATCGTCGATGGAATCCGTCAGTATCCATTGCTCGGTTTCGGGATGAATTCCGGTCGATAGGCCCTCCTCGAGAATTGTTACCTTTTCGACGATAGCTTGGTATGCGTCAGAATGCTGTATCCTATCTACGACGAACTTCGCTTTCTCTTGGTATGCAATACTCAAACGCCGAACCGTTTGCATTTGTTCAGGCAAACCAATAGCGTTACCCAACCGTTCCTCTGCTTCCTCCATTGCGGCGTCGGATTTCTTTTTAGCGGTGAGGAAGCCAATTCGAGCATCGATGAATGCTCTTGATTTCTGTTCTATTTCTGAATGCAATTTTTTTAATTCGGATTGAGTCTGGCTGAGTTCACGGCGTGATTTCTCTACCTGCTCATTTTCCCTGCGTTCGTCTTGACGATTTTTCGCGCCGGTTTGACCTAACGCGGTTGGCGCGTTGCGTAGAGCGAGTATTACAACCATCAAGGCGATTGCTTGAAAGGGAATGGATGGGGTGGATCTACAGTGATGCATCGTTAGTCTCCTGCTTTCAACGATGGAGTTGATTTGAGGTACAACGTCTTACGGTATTTACCGCGTTGGATTTGGTGGGGATTACTCGTGTTTGGTTATTTACAAACTCAATCGTCTTCAGGTCTGGATTGCAAGACAATCTGCATTGGACCAGTCCCAGCCGAACGATTTTGCACCGAATACGGGAACGTTCGTTCCTTCAATGCAAATGAGGGGAATCTTGCAATCGTGTCGACCCACGCTCGTCTGCGTTCGATCCTGAAGAGGATAGGACAAGTGTGGACGATCTCAATCGGATTGCGAACGGACGATTCAAGGACTGTCTATGGACTTTGTATTACTCTTTGTCCGCATTGGCTTTTCCGCGATTAGCGTGCCTTCCCGTTCCATCCCCTTGATCAAGGATCCCCCCTTCGGGATTGAGGGTTGCCAAGACATTTTCTAGTTCCCTCCGAGCATCAACGGCCTCGTGCGATTCGCTACCTTGGTCGATCAATACTTCCGAAAAAGGAGCATCTTTCATGTCGAAAAGTTCGCCTTTTTGATTGAGTTTATAATTCTCATTTCGAACGTACCACATTCGAGCCAATTGATTGAAAATCCATCGTCTTGATTCCCCAGGAATTCCGGTCAGTTCGGATGCAAAGCTATGGCCATCCAAGGTGATTTCCGTTGAGAGTCGGGTTCCTGTAAGGCTCGCAAAGGTTGGTAAGAAATCACTGGAGTCGATTAAATGATTGGATACGATTCCTGTAGGAGTGGTTCCAGGCCAACTGGCGATTAATGGAACGAGGCCGCCACCTTCTTGCATACTTCCCTTCCATCCAGAAACGTTTCTTCCTCCGATCGTTGACCTAGGATTTGGACCAATTGCTGTTCCATTGTCTCCCATAAAAACGATAAGGGTTTTGTCTCGAAGATTGGTTGACTCGAGGACGCTCATGAGTTTCCCCACGAGTTTATCCATGTACGCAATATTGTCTGCGAATAAATCGGTACTTCCTGGGATGCTATCGGGAGTTGGCTGGATAATGCCGTGCACGTGGGAAAGCGAATAGTAGAGAAAGAAAGGCTTTTTTTGATGCTGTCGGATGAATCTTTCTGCATGCTCATGCATCACATCAGGCATGTATTCGTCTTTTCCTAATTTCCGGTCGGCACCATTGATACTGTATTGGATTATTTTATCGGGGTTATCATTCCAATAGACTCCGCTCCCCTTGAATCGCAGATAGTCATCAAAGCCAACGTCCGAAGGGCTTCCCGGAAGTTGCCCCCACTTACCGATCGCTGAAGTGGCATAGCCAGCCGATTTGAAAACGCGAGCTAATCGCAATTCCTTGGTGGGTAGTACTCGGCAAGCATCTTGGTTGGTGGCCCCCGTACGGAACGCATAGCGTCCAGACATAATCAGTGCGCGAGATGGTCCACACAATGGAACTGTGAACGCCCTGGTAAATCGAATACCGCTCGCGGCAAGTGCGTCAACATGTGGAGTCTTGAAATGGTCGGAACCATAGCATCCCACATTCCCGATCCCCAAATCATCCGCGAGAATGAAGATGACATTAGGTCTAGGTGGTTCAGCCCAAATGGTTGCACTCGATGTCGAAACACTTAGCAACAGAACCAGCAGCGAAATTGTAATGAAATAAAGGGCCGTGATGCACTTTTCCCAACGGATGCGCGGATTGATAGTGGATTCCATTACTTTTTCCCCTGAGCGATGAATTCCTCACGCGAAAGGTAACCGTCTTGATTGGTATCCCATTTTTTGAATCGATTCATCGCGGCGTTTGCATCGGACTGCTGCGATGTGTACTCTGCCAAGGAAATTCGCCCTGCTTTGGATCGGTCTAGTTTTTCAAACCGATTGGATCGTTCGTCGCTTGAAGAGCCTTTTGAGGCTTTACCCGGTTCTTGGGCGACGTTTGAATCCAATGGCTCACCAGTGACTGTTGATTTCACGGTATTGGGGATGTGTTTCGCCAGCAAGTCCAACAATTGGCTATGTTCGGGCAATGAAGCCAAATTCAACGTTTCATGAGGGTCCTCGCGTTCGTCGTAGAGTTCGGTGGCAATCACGGTCGCATCAGACCGATCACGCCAAAATGTAGCCCGCCATCGTTCTGTCCGAACGCTATAACCCATGACCGATCGTCCTGAAGCCGGATCCTTGCGGGGGTACTGACTGACGGCGACTGTGTCGTTGTCTGCTTCGGGATTGTCGAGAAATCGGATCAGGCTTTTTCCTTCGATTCTTGACGGTTCTTTCAGGCCACACAATTCGCTCAGTGTGGGGTAAACGTCGATAAATTCAACAGGTGCCATGCAATGCTGACCAGCAGGCTTTTTGCCCGGAGCGTGGATCAACAACGGGGCTCGCGTAGCGACCTCAAAATTGGTGTGTTTGTGCCACAGTCCGTGGTCACCAAGTTGCCAGCCATGATCTCCCCATAGAACAACGATGGTACTGTCGGCGAGACCTTCGCGTTCAAGCGCATCGAGCACACGACCAATTTGTGCATCGACATAGCTGATGCATGCATAATAACCATGCCTCAGTTGCTTAGCGTAGGATTCAGGAATCGGATTCTCCTTGGGAACGCCCGGGTAATTATGCAACTCGCCATTGCTGTGACCTGCGAACTCTGGGCAGCCTGTGGGCAGTTTGTCGGTATTCGGACCTGGGATGGAATCCGGATTGTAGAGGTCCCAATATTTTCGCGGGGCAACAAACGGAAGGTGGGGTTTCAGAAACCCAACAGCCAAAAAGAATGGCTTGCCTGTCTGCTGTCGACGAATCCTGAGTTGCATCAATCGCCTTTCCGCCTCAGTAGCTGTCGCACCGTCGGGTAGTTGGTTGTCCTCTTTGGGGCTGATCTCAAAAGCAGTCCCTTTCTTGGCATCCTTGCTGATGGGATCGTCGGTCGAAAACTTGATTGGATCGGAATATTCCTCAGCGTTGATTTCATGACGGGTGACCGTCCGCTTTTGCCAATCATTCCGGTCGACATCAACAGTTCGTCCTTTCGGGTACCAGTGCGGTTCACTCCAGGATCGACCATCCTCATAGCCGACATGGAAAATTTTGCTTAGGGCTGCTGTGTGGTACCCATGAGATCGAAAATGTTCCGGAAGCGTTACGCAATCGGGCTGAGCAACTCGAAAATGAGTTTTTAAGTCCCACACTTTCGTCGTGTCCGGCCTTAATCCAGTCAGCATTGCTGTGCGCGATGGACTGCATACCGCTTGCTGACAATACGCTCGGTCGAAAATGATGCTCCGTGCTGCAAGGCGATCCAAATGAGGCGTCTTGACGATGTTATTCCCATAGCAGCCTAACTCAGGCCTCAAGTCATCCACCGCGATGAACAAGACATTCAGTTGGTCAGTAGCCCAGCTGTTCGACGTTGCCAATACGATGGATGCGAAAAATACGGCAATAAAGATTGATGGCTTAGTCATGCTTTTCCTGAATCGCGAAATGAAACTGACGCTTCATGGAAGACTGTTCATGGAAGACGGTTCATGGAGAACGACGCTTTAAAAGAGGATTTGACGGATAGGTAAGGCACCTACTTAGGATCGTAACTCCTGTGATTTCGCAAAACCTTCCTCGTGATCCAACTTGCTCGGACGCCGGACGCAACCCATTAGCTTCGGAGGCCCGCTAATCTACAGCAGATGGAACATGAAGGTAACACATTAGGCATTCGAAATCGTATGGAGAACAGCATTCTCCGACAGAACTCATTCCGGTCGCGAAACGCCGATGTGAAAGGATTTGACTCAATCCAGACATGCCGAATCATGCCGAGATCATACTTCGATTGGGTTGCATGATGTGAAGCGTAACTTTTTGGGCTCGTGGGATCGGGATTCGTAAGACATTGCGGTCTTCCAAGCAACCATGTTGCTCGATGCGATGTGTTGTGTCGCATCAACGCCGAACAAGCAGCGGTCACGTACTCCAATATGTCCTGTGGCAGTTGCTCAAACCCACTGCTCGAGTCACTCGAGTCAGCGGAAAACCGGCAGATCGATTGTCGGTGGATCTTGGTGAGTAATGATAACGCGGTAGGAAAGGAATACCCATCGGGGGGGGGCTTAGGTCGGTGCTGAAACGCTAACTTTCATCCGGTGCCTACGAGAACTATGGACGGATTCATGCAGAACATCAGAGGTTCGGACATTTATTTCGGCCGTTAAAAAACCGTCATTTTTTCTGGTTTTCCCTGTGGTTGCTCCCAACGCGTAGCAAGGTGTTTTGTTACATTTTCTTAACGGGCCTGATTTGTTTCGGTCTGTTCTTTTCCTTTAAGGGTGCGTTGTGGGGTGATTGCCATGCCTAAAAAATTGCGTTCTGGATTCACGTTGGTTGAGCTGTTGGTTGTTATCGCAATTATTGGGATCCTCGTTGGATTGCTTCTCCCGGCGGTGCAAGCCGCTCGTGAGGCGGGGCGTCGAGCGAGTTGCCAAAACAACATGCGGCAACAAGCGCTGGGTGTGCTTAATTATGAAGCTTCGTTTAAGAAACTTCCTTCGTTGCAAACCGGTAATGGAAATGTTGTTCGATCACAGCAGCGTTTTTGCATGAGTGGGTGGTATTCGATCTTGCCTTTTGTGGAGGGCCAGGTCCAGTATGATGCGATTAATGCGTTGAATAACAACAACGGGTTGGAGCCTTGGAACAGAAATAATGTTTATCGAAAGAGAACATCTTGGTTAGAGTGCCCAAGCGATGCAGGAGATGTTGAACCATTTAATTCTGCACGAACTGTCGGATTGACAAGCTATGCATTCTGCACGGGAGACAATCTGGCACAGTCTCAAGTTGTCGAGGGAGGAACAGAGGAGCGAGCTAGTTTAGCGTTGGCACTTCAGAAACGGCCAATTCACAATCGAGGCATGTTCGGTCGCGCAACCTTCTATCCATTGGCGGCTGTTGCGGATGGACTTTCAAATACGATTATGTTGCTGGAAAGACAGCGTCCCGTCGCACGCAACAGCAAGGGCATGGTTGTCCTGATTGCTGCTGATCCAGCTGCATATGCTCCGCTCAGTTGCACAGCCCAGTTCAATCAAGGGACTGGGAAATATGTAAACCCAGGTTTGATTTTTCTCGCCGATACAGCACCAGGTTATCGAACTTGGGCGGGTAATGCGTTCTTCAACGGTGCTTCGACCATAACGCCACCCAATGGAGCAGTTTGCATGGTTGGAACTGGCTCAGTGCCTCCGCACTGGTTCGCGGGTATTTGGACCCCGGGTAGCGAGCATGGCGGAATGGTGATGGCTGCCTTCGGTGATGGTTCTATTCGGCAGATCAACGACTCGATCGATACTGGCAATCAAGCGTCGGTCGCACCAACCATCCGCGGAACAGAAAGTCCATATGGAGTTTGGGGAGCGTTGGGCTCGAAAGCCGGTGGTGAAGCGGCTCGGGATTACGAATAGGATTCGCGTGTGTACCGCACATGCGCAGTATCGCTCAGATATACGGAAAGGTCACTAAAGCAGCACTCGGTGCGACGAATAGCCCGTTTGCTGCACCTTTGTAGTGCGCAGATCATCCTAGGTGATGCGATGTGTCGTTGCCCTTCGGCTTGTGTTGAATCATGTCTGCAACCGATGCAGAATTTATAATTCTCTTGTACTGAATCGGATTGAATAAAAACCAATGATAAAAAATAGCTCGGTATTATCGAAGACTCGTTGCATTGTATTGCTTGTTTGCGCATGCTTCGCAGGTCTCATGGGATGTGAGCGAAGCAATCTTCCGAAGACCGTGAAAGCAGAAGGAGTCGTGACATTGGATGGTACGCCTGTGACGAATGCTACCATCTCTTTTATATCGGAAAAGCATCAGTATCACGCGACAGGGAATACCGATGCCAACGGTAAGTTTGCGATGAGAGCTTTTCCCTCAAAATCGGGAGCAGTTCCCGGTGATTATCGCGTCGAATTGATGAAGTCTGTAGCTGGGGACCGGCCGCCAGGAGCATCTGAAGACGAACCGGTAGCAGTGAATCTTCGAAACGAGTTGCCATCGAAATATGCAAGTATGACGACTTCACAATTGACTGCATCCGTACCAGAGGCGGGTACCAATCAGCTACTCTTAGAACTCACCTCCAAATAGCTCTCTACGGTTCGTTCATGGATCAGCCGCTTCACAGGTAGTTGCGAGTACCGTTTCATAGACCAGCAGTCGATCCCTCCAGAACGAATTGCTGGTTCATGAGACGGTACACCACGGTCCGTTCATTCCGGCAATGCCTCAGGATCCATAACAGTCGATAAGCCTCCGTGTCCGTATGGGCGAAGGTCCACGCCAAGATTATCGGATCTTTTGGTCGGGGAGTTCCGGTCGGATCCCTGCATCGATTGGCATGCGATCATTTTCCGGCGTTAAACCAACGTTTTCCATGGCCTCCACGAGTTTGGTTTGCATTCGCCTGAGTACTTGCGAATACTCTGGAACAGAAGCCAAGTTTAAGCTTTCCTGTGGGTCCTTTTCGATATTGTACAGCTCTTCAAGGTGTCGGTCGGGCGTCCCATCACCATGGGGATAACGGGTGTATTTCCAGGAGGTTGATCGAACAGAGCGCACATTGGGAGTGTAAGGGAACTGCTTTTCATAGTTATAATAGTACAACCACGAATCTCGCCAATCCTTATCGCCTTGCTGAACTAAATTCTGCCAAGAACGACCGTGGATGTTTTCTAGCGGAGTGGCACCTGCCAGTTCCAGTAAGCTTGGGGCCATATCGACGGTTAGGACTTGCTGTTCAATAACCTTGGGAGACGCCGGTCGCGTGAGCCCAGGGAATCGAACGATCTGTACGATCCGGACACTGGGTTCGTGGGAGGTTCGTTTGTCAACCATTCCGTGCTCACCATTGAGCAATCCGTTGTCGCTCATAAACACAATAATGGTGTTGTCCAATTCACCGCGATTGCGCAAAAGATCATAAAGCCTCCCCACGCTGTCGTCGACCGAAAGGATCGTGCTCCAATACGCTCGCGTCATGGCCTCAAAGTCCTTGACTCCTTCCGGCGATTCATCGGGAAACTTTTTTCGCCATTCAAAGAGAGGGCCGTAAATGCCATGCCATGTAGAACGCCTCTCTGCAATCCATCTTGGTTTGTCGCTGATCGAAAACGCGGATTGCGGGTAGGGTACCTTCGCATCGGAAAATGACTGAGCATACTTAGGCTCAGGAGTGTAAAAGCTGTGAGGAGCTTTATGACCAATCATCAGTAGCCACGGTTTTCCGTCATGGGGGCGCTGAATCCATTCTTCCGCCATGTCGGTAACCGCAGTGGTGTAGTATTTATTGATC
>VGZN01000046.1 GCA_016872635.1 Planctomycetota bacterium
GCCGTTACTACATGCGAGTTAGCGACGGCGTTTCTGCGTATACCTTGAACATTCGAGTCCATCGTTCTACCTTCGAAGCTGAAACGATCGGTACGCAACAGACCATTTATATCGATTTCGACGGTGCGCTCACACGGGCTGAAACCATCAATTTGACCGCGTTGGGTGTTCCGGCCGGTACGTTGCGGATACCATCGATGGCTCGTTTCATGACTCAGATCGGGCTGACGGAAGCAGACGCACCTTCTGTAGCTCGCAACATCATGACCCGAGTCGAAAGGAAGATGCAGCCATTGCTCGCTCAGTTTTCGACGAATGGCTACTACCCGCTCACCGGAAACCCAGGGGATTTCAGTGTCCGATTGGTCAGCAGTTATGACAGCCCGGACTTGTGGGGACAGAAGAATGTTTCCCGAGTTTTAGTGGGTGGAACCCAGCTAGAGATTTTGCAAGATGACGTCGGATTGCTCGGAATCGCCCAGTCCGTCGACGTCGGTAATTTTGCTCATGAAGAGACCGCGTTGGTGATGTTGGACGTGATGGGAACGACCGCCCTGGACCGAACGTTGATTCCGATCGCTGGTAACGTGACGGTTGCAGACTTGTTCGCAGAGTTAGTCGCCGACACGATCGCTCACGAAGCGGGACATACCCTGGGTGGTGTGCACCAAGATTCGAACAATACGATCGATACCATTATGGATCAATTCTATGTTCCTTCGGTTTCAGCAGGTGTCGGGCCCGACTCAATTTTTGGTACTCGCGACGACGTCACGTTGAAGTTCTTGGATGATGAGTATGCGCCCACCACGGGGATTCCTTTTGGTGGTGGTCTGTGCAACTCGCCTGACGTTTTGGCGATTGGTATGTCAACCGGTACAGTTGGTGGTTCTATCACCGGTTCTGCGTTCAATGACCTCAATCGCAATGCACGCAAAGATACCGGCGAGGCAGGATTGGGTGGATGGCAGGTCTACATCGACACGAACAACAATGGCGTGTTAGAAACCGGCGAAGTTCGAACAACCACCGACGCATCAGGGAACTATACCTTGCGTGCGGGTGCTGGAACGTACAACGTTCGTTTGGCGAGACCAGCAGGGTGGATCGCTTCGACCGCATCCGAAGAGGTCAAGTCGGTCACGGTTGCTCTTTCTAGCACCGTTGTCGCGAATTTTGGTTCTGTTCTCCCATCGTCGTCTGCAACCGGCTACAAGTGGCTCGATCTCAATGGGGATGGGTTCCGTGATGCGGGTGAACCAGGACTCGCTGGTGTTTATATCTACCTAGATCTCGATGGTGACGGTCGACCAGACGTTGGGGAGCCAGCGTCGGTATCGAAGGCTGACGGTTCTTACACACTGACTCCTCCATCTGCTGGAACCTATCAAGTCCGCGAAGTGGTCGATCCTGGTTACGTACAGACGTTCCCAGCGATTGGATACCACTCGGCGGTTTACGACGGATCCACACCACTTCGAGGATTTGATTTCGGAAACCGCGAATCCTCCGACTGGGGTGATGCTCCTGCTCCTTATGCTACCACCCGTGCTCAAAACGGGGCTTCAGCAGGTGTACTCGCCGGCTTCCGCTTGGGTGCAAATTGGGACGCCGAGTTTGATGGTAACCCATCGACCAATGCCAACGGTGACGACAGCACAGGTCCACTCAACTCCTCCGGAAGTGTTATCAACGATGAAGACGGAGTGACCTTGCTCACCCCGATCATCCGTGGTGACAGCCAAAATGCGATCAAGATTAACGTCACGAACTCGATCGGAACCAGCGGCTATGTCCAAGGTTGGATCGATTTCAATGGTAACGGAGTATGGGGTGATCCCGGTGAGCAGATTGTTAAAAATCTGCTGGTGAGTGCTGGCGACAACATCCTCAACTTCACAACGCCAGCCAATGCAGTCGGCAAGACCTATGCTCGCTTCCGCTTGGCTCAGACCAAGGATGTTGGCCCGACCGGTCGGACTGCATCCGGGGAAGTCGAAGACTATGTGTTTACCATCGGTGATGGTCCACGTCGCAACGTTCAAGACGACACTTACACAGTAGCTCGCAACAGCGTGTCGAACTTGTTCGACGTGCTCGCCAACGACTTCGTCCCACCAGGGGATTCGGTTTCGGCTCTGTTGCTCGGTGCTCCTTCCCACGGTGGATCCGTAGCCATTGGTTCGAACAACACCGTTCGCTACTCTCCAGCACGCGGATTCTTCGGACAAGAAACGTTTACCTACACGTTGGTCTATGCATCCGGCAAGCGTGAAACGGCAACCGTTACCGTCAATGTAACGCTGCAGTTCATCGATCCAGTCGCTATCGACGATTCGTTTGACCTCCCGACCAACTCGATCTCGTATCCGCTCAACGTTCTAGTCAACGACATCGAAGGCAAGAACGGTGCGCTCGTGATCACCGACTTCACCACGCCAGATAAGGGCGGTACTGTCTCGATCGGTTCCGGTGGCTTGAGTTTGCGGTACACACCAGCCCGAGGTTTCGGTGGTACCGAGCGATTCAAGTACACGGTTACTGACGGTTCGGGCAAGCAGTCCACTGCGGATATCACGGTTCATACGCTCGAAGGGGATCGACTGGACGACAATGTACAGTTCAGCTTCTCGTTCAAGAGCATGAGCGGTGCACCAATCACCAGTGTTACCCAAGGTGACCAATTCCAGGTCTATGTGTACGCGTATGACCTCCGTCCTGACAAGTTGATCGCCGAGACACCGCCACGAACGGTTCAAGATCCGGGAGTGTATGCAGCGTACCTCGATATGCTCTACAGCTCAAACTTGGTTCTACCATCGAACCCAGGTGCCAACACGACCTTGGATTTCGCGAACCAACCACAGAACCCGTACAACCAAGGCGTCTCCGGCAAAGCAGATCTTCCGGGAGTCATCAGTTCCCTCGGTGCTTTCACCGGAAGTGTTAAGCCTCCATTCTCGTGGGGTGAGCCTTCACCGATCACTGTTCTGACGTTCACGGCCCGATCTGCTGGTATTGCAGAGTTCGTTGGTGATCCAGCCAATGAATCGCCAAGCACCGACGTGCTCTTGTACAACCCACCGAACTCCTCGGTTCCGGTAGAGCAGATTCGATACTTGCGATCGAGCATCGAGGTAACTCCTCGTGGTGTGGAATTGCCATTCGCAGTGGATGACACCGCAACCGTGGCAGCGAACACTACCAAGGAAGTCGACTACCGTATAAATGATATTGTTGGTACTTCGGGATCCATTCGATACGTATCGGTTACTCAGCCGATCGATGGCAAGGGTGTCGTTTCGATCAACAACAAGGGCACCACTTCCACCGCAGACGACGTGATCTCGTATGTTACAGCGACCACCGGTTCGGGTGATACTGGGTATTCGACGCAATTCACGTACACGATCGCTGACTCGCGTGGCTACACTTCGACCGCTACGGTAACCTTGCATGTCGGTGACAATCCTGCCGCCAACGACGTGATGAAGTTACAGTTGAAGGCGTTCGACCTTCTCGGGAACCCGATCACGCAGATCCCTGTTGGGCAGCAATTTGAACTTCGCGGATACGTGCAAGACCTTCGAAACCCAACCACTCAAAGCGGTGTGTTCGCAGCGTACCAGGACGTGTTGTACGATCGAAACCTCGTCTCGGTCAAAACCACAACCTCCGGCTTGGGCTTCGATGTGAAGTTCAGCAACGGTGCGAATGGGTATGCAAACGGTCAGTCGGGGGATGTTCGAATCCCAGGTTTGATCAACGAACTCGGATCGTTCCAGAACTCGCAATCACCACTTGGAACCGCCGAATTGCTGCAGTTCTCGGTGTTGATGACTGCGAATACCCCGGGGGTTGCTAAATTCTTGAGTGACCCAGCAGATATCAGTCCATTCCATGACTCGCTCCTGTTTAGCGATCAACGGAATAAAGTTTCGTTCGACAAGATTTCCTACCTCCCAGCTCAGATCATCATCCTTCCAGCATCCAATGGTGGTGGTGGCAGTGGCAGCGGTGAAGGAAACACCAATCTTACCAACCGCTTCGATGTCAACGGCGACGGATTCGTCTCTCCAATCGATGCGTTGATCCTCGTAAACTTAGTCAACCAAGGGAACGGTGGGTTGCTCAACGGTGGTGGTAGCGGCGGAAACGGAGCTGGTGGCGAAGGTGAAAACAGCAATGGAGGCAACTACTTTGTCGATGTGAACTCCGACGGTTACCTTTCGCCTCTCGATATCCTGTGGGTTGTCAATGAGCTGAACAAGGGGGCTGGTGGCGGCGGTGAAGGTGAATCGTCGGCAGCACCGCTGCTCGACGCACCTGCAACTAAGGTCGAAAGCGTAGTTGTTCCAACGTCGGTAACTCGCAATGTCCTCCAAGCCAATTGGATGTCGGCACCAGCAGCGGGAGCTTCCAACTCCATCAGTTCCAGCAGCGTCGATAGTTACCTTGCCAGCGTTGCAAGCGATGTCGATGGCGAAGATTATTTAGATGGTTTGGTGACGGACGTACTGCGAAAGAAGCGGTTCTAGTCTCGTAATCTCCAAACCGTTTCCGATCGGTGATGATTGAACCGGCCGAGTGATTCCAGTGAACCTGGGTATGACTCGGCCGATTTTTTTCGTGGCTCCGATGTCGCGGTATGCTGACTTCTATGGATCAAGTTCCATGCACTCAGCTGGAAGGCTTGCAACGCACGGGCGTGGCGTTTTAAGTTATTATGCCACAGTCTGCGGTATAGTAGTCAAATTGCAGTAAGTGTTCGAGGAAGTGAACTGTCGATACGTTTCGAGATTTCAGGCACGGAGTATCGCGAGAGTGATGATGCAGGGATTTGTCGATCTACAGATAAACGGAATTCAAGGAGTCGACTTCAATTCAGCATCGATTTCTACTGGCGATTGGAACCTCGCGTTACAAGCGCTGCGGGACGATGGTACTGAGGCATTTTTGCCCACATTGATCACCGACTCGATCCCCGCATTGATCGGGAAAATGGATGGGCTAGCTCGTCTGTGCGATGCGGGTGGTGGTGGGGTTTGTGGGGGCGAGGTTAAGCCTGCAGGTATTCATCTCGAAGGGCCCTACTTGTCGGAGAAACCCGGGTACATAGGAGCGCATCCCCGAGCCCACGCGAAAGATACTAACCTTGACGAAATGAAACGAATCCATGAAGCAGCGCGGGGGTGGCTGAAGTTGGTGACGTTGGCTCCCGAGCGGGATTTAGGTGGCAAAGTAACGCGGTGGCTCGTGGATCAAGGCATCGTAGTTGCGGCTGGACATACCGACGCGTCGATAGACGAGCTTAAGCGAGGTATCGATTCAGGATTGAGCCTTTTTACCCACTTGGGAAATGCATGCCCGCCAACGGTACCGCGTCACGACAACATTGTTCAACGAGCGATCGCATTGCGCGACTCGCTAAGAATCACACTTATTGCCGACGGTCATCATTTGCCACTTTGGCTCGTCGAGAGTTGGGTTGGTATTTTTGGTATCGATCGGGTGGCGATCGTAAGCGACGCCATCAGTGCGGCCCTGTTACCACCTGGGTTGCATCGTCTAGGTGAAAGGGTTGTGCGGGTGGGGGAAGACGGTGTTCCGAGAAGCGAAGACCGGACACATTTCGTCGGATCTGGGGCCACGTTAGGGATGATGGCTGGATTATTGCGGCGGGAAACGTCGCTATCAGAATCCAGTCTCGTTCAAATGCTTCGTGAAAATCCGAGACGTTGGCTGTCTATTGCTTGACATGCAAGTGATGAGTCCAAGTGGCATACGTTCCCTCCCGCGGAAGAGCGTTGGAACGCTTAAAAACCCGGGGCGTTAGAGGGCGAATAATCGGGGGAACAATGGGTGCAGTGGCAAAGAGGATACTTTACAATGCTCTTCCAACGTTTCCCACCCAGCGACAGCTGCCTTCCTTCCCAATCTGTTAAGGGACCGACTTGATGAGTGCTCTCAATCGTCGACTGTTTTTGGAACAGTCCATGCTTACAACCGCTGCAGCCTTGGCTGCTTCATCGGCGCGTAGTTTTGCTGTCGAGCCGCAGCCACCGACTTCGATTGGACCCAACGATACGATTCAGGTTGCGGTCGTCGGCGCTGGGGGGCGAGGGCAATCGCACATCGGTGGTTTTGCCGGCAAACCTGGTACGGTTGTTACTCATATTTGCGATTGCGACGAGAAGGCTGGTCAACGAAGCTGCGAGTCTGCGGCGGAGAAACAAGGTGGACGCAAGCCAGTTTGGGTGAAGGATATCCGAAAGCTGCTGGAGGATCCGTCGATTCAAGCGGTGAGCATCGCGACACCGAACCATTGGCATTCCCTCGGAGCGATCTGGGCTATCCAAGCGGGTAAAGACGTCTACGTCGAGAAGCCTGTATCTCATAATGTCCTAGAGGGGCGTCGCGTGGTCCAAGCGGCCCGCAAGCATCAACGCATGGTTCAAACGGGAACCCAAAGTCGATCCAATCCTGGTATGCGACAGGCGATTGAGTTTGTTCACGGCGGTGGTATCGGCGACGTTTCGATTGCGCGAGGGCTTTGTTACAAGCGCCGCGACAGCATTGGACCTCGTGGAACGTATGATGTCCCGAAGGAGGTCGACTACGACCTTTGGTCGGGGCCCGCAAAAATCCTTCCTCTGACGAGAAAACGGTTCCATTACGATTGGCACTGGCAATGGGAGTATGGTAACGGCGACCTTGGGAATCAAGGCATCCACCAAATGGATTTGTGCCGATGGGCATTGGGGGTCGATAGCATCAGCGACAAGGTTTGGTCATTCGGCGCGAGAGTCGGCTATGAAGACGCGGGGGAGACGGCGAACACCCAAGTCGTCGTGCATGACTATGGTCCGCGAAAGCTGATCTTCGAGGTTCGCGGTTTGCCGACTCCCGATTACAAAGGCGCAAACGTAGGGATCATCATCGAGGGCTCGAAAGGCTACTTGGTGATGACATCCTATGCGAGCGGTACAGCATTTGATTTGGACGGGAAACCGATCAAGCAATTCACGGGTGGTGGAGATGATATGCACTACAAGAACTTCACTGACGCGATGCGTTCTCGCGATTACACCAAATTGAATGCGGATATCGAACAAGGCCATCTTTCGAGCGCCTTGTGCCACCTCGGAAATATTTCTTTGCGGCTCGGTGACAAGTTGCCATCCCAGGAAGTCGCTGGGGCGATCGCTTCGCATGGCGGAGACAATGCTGTTGCGGAGACGTGGAAGCGAACCGAAGAGCATATCAAGGAGAACGGGGTTAAAGACTATTCGATCCAATTGGGACCAAAGCTGTCTCTCGATCCCGTCACAGAATCGTTCACAGGTGCCAACCCGCCAAACCATTGGCTGACCCGCGAGTACCGAGCTCCATACACACTGCCCGACGAGGCAACGGTTTAATGGATTGATGGCTCATATGTATCGCTACGCAAGAAGTCGGACATCTGTGTGGCTGAACAGTCACGTGTGGAATGTCGGGTGCAATGCTCATGGAATTGCTGATTACGCGGGGCGGTCAAAGGCAATTCGTGCACTAGCGATTTGTGTACCCGCGAATTGCGCGCAGGAAATCCGTATACTCGAAACAGCCGAGGGTCGGAGAAGGATAATCTTCTCCGACCCTCTTTCTCTTTCGTGATTGAACCAATACCGTCCGATACCTTATCAGCATCTAATCGGCTTCGTTTTGAAACGAACTCCGATTCACGGAGTAGCCGCCGCTGCCTCAGGAACAGCTTGAGGGGCTGCTGCTGCGGAGGCTTCAGCTGGCTGGATGGTTGGGTTTCCTTCGAGCGGACGTCGTGGGAGTTTCTCGTCACGCATCGCAGCATTGTAAGCGAACGATGCCATGATGACGGAAGCTTGTTTTGCATCATCTTCGATCAATCGCTCGTAGACATCCATGCTGGAGTGGTGCGTACGGGTGTCGTACTCGATGGGGTCCTGGATGAATTGGAAACCAGGAAGTCCAATTCCAGTGAACGATTGATGGTCGGTGCCGCCGGTGTTCGAAGAAGTGATGGTCGAAGCGCCTAGGTCTACAAATGGGCTGAGCCACGATCGGAAGATCGGACGGGTGGCTTCATTCCCTTGCAAGTAAATCCCTCGGATTTTTCCTGCGCCATTGTCGAGGTTGAAATAGGTCGAAAGCTTTTCGTATTCCGGTTTTACCGAGAGTACCGACGAAACACGATCGCTCTCAGAAGTATTCCCTTCGGCGGCGCGTTGCGTTTTGAGTTCGCCAAAGTGATCGGCCACATACGCTCGTGAACCGAGTAGCCCTTGCTCTTCCCCCGTCCAAAGCGCCATTCGGATGGTTCGCCTCGGTTTGATATCGAGTGCTTTCAGGATTCGAACCGCTTCCATAACGACGCCGCAACCGATCGCATTGTCGGTGGCACCTGTGCCGGAATGCCACGAGTCAAAGTGGGCGCCGAGCATCACGATTTCCTCCTTGAGATCGGTACCTGGGATTTCAGCGATGATGTTGAAGCTATTGAGATCACCGTCGTGGTAAGTCGACTCGATGTCGATTTCCAGCTGGGGCATCACTCCTTTTTCGATCATCCGCACCAAACGGTTGTAGTGCTCTGCAGCGACAACCAGTTGAGGGAGAATCGGAGGTGAGTCGACGGTCCAAGGCCGAGGGCCACGCGAAAGCGGGCCTCCTTCGCCAGGACTTCGTGTGTCGCGGCCTGGGTCGGCACGGCGTGGCATCGTGGCTGATGCGACGAAGACAGTGCCGCCATCGCCACGGCCTGCTTCCAGCACCGCTGCGGCTCCTTCGTCGTACGCCAGTTGCCATTTGTCGGTTTGCAATTGCATGCTGTTAGCAGCAGCGTTGCGACGAGTCGGTTGGCGGTTTTCACCGTTTACACTCCCCTCACTATTTTGACTCGGAGCCCCTTCGCGATTTACCCCTTCGCGACCGCCCCCGTTGCGGTTCCCTGCTCCACCTTTGCCCGCGCCTCCCGGTTGGCCCGTGCCTCCTGGTTGGCCTTCGCCGGGACGGCGACGGCGTGGAGCGCCTACGTCTGCATTTGCTAGAGTGAGCAATTCAGCATCGGTTTGGCGAGCCCCTGGTGGATCAAACCACGGCTTTACTTCGCGAGGAGGTGTCATGAGAACGATAGCCCGTCCAAGCTTGCCTCGATATTTTTCCAATTCCTCTGGGGTATTTGCATCGAGGTAGATGGGTTCGCCTCGAACCGTAGTTGGCGTACTCGGGGTCCATGCTTTCGGGTAAGCGATCAGCGAAAAGAACTGTGGCGCGACGACATTGGCTTTGTAGGACTGCAACGACCATCCGCGACCAAATGGGCCCCAGATTTCCAAGTGCGCGTTTTCGAGTCCCCATTCGGTGAGCCGATTTTTAGCCCACTCGCCCGCGATTCGGCTTTCCGGTGCACCGGTCAATCGAGGACCATGAACATCGGTCAAGTAGCTGATTGTCTCCATTACTTTGGAGCGATCCATCCCTTCTTCTTTAATCTTGTTGATGATGTCATTATCGATTTTTTCTGTTTGGGACATGCCAAGAGTTGGAAAACCGATTGCGAGTGCGGCAGCTATAGCGAGTCGCTGCATCTGTTGTGTATGCTTCATGATTTACAGTGAGATAGGGGCTGTGAGAACGAGACGATGAGGATTTCGAGTGAATGGACTCGCCGGCACCTTTTCGATCCATGAGTGAGTTGATGCGATCGGACACCGGTTCGCAGAGGGTATCACTTTGGTGATGGTCCTGCCATGCGGCACTGCGTTGCATTATGGATGACGAGGGGACGCGTAGCTATCAGTCGAATCGAATACGACGAAGGATTTTCTAGAGGGTTTTTCTGAAGGGTTTTTTCATCGCGAAGTTTCATCCCACTGTTATCTAGCGGGGATCGAGCGTCGAATCACGCGGGGATCGAACCCAAAGAGACACTGCATTCGCTAACAAGATAGTAAAACTGGTAACGAGGAAAACGATAGCTGCCGAGCTGAGCCCCCCCTTTAAGAATTGGGAAGTGGTTCCCGATTTCAGGCCTTGCATGAAGTCTGGCCACAACTGGCCGTAGATAAGTTCGGCGGCGGCGGTGTAAGTGGTGGTCATGATAAACAGCATCGGCAGGATCGTCACCCAAGCATATTTGCCTCGGCCCTCGCAAAACAACCAAGTGGTGACGACGCAAAGAGCGATAGCTGCAAGCAATTGATTTGCGATCCCGAACATCGGCCAGATGGTTTGGATGGAACCGGTCCAAATCAACGAGCCCCAGCCGATGGTAACCAATGCAGTGCAAAGCCAAACGCCGGGCCACCAGTCCATCTTTTGGAATTTCGGCGAGAAGTTCCCGAGGACTTCTTGAAGTAGAAATCGAGCAATGCGTGTACCGGTATCGATCGTTGTCAGGATGAAGAGCGCTTCAAACATGATGGCGAAATGAAACCAATATTTGATCAGCCCATCGAGGGAAGCGATCGGAGCGACTTTGGCGATAGCACCCGTCATGATGTTCGCCATCCCCACGGCTAGTGTGACCGCGCCCCCAGTTCTACCCCGAAGTGTTTCGCCGCCGACTTGCGTTTCGATCTGGTCCAAGTGATCAACATCTGCATGCATTTTGGTGAGTGTCTCGGCATACTGCTGAGCCTTTGACATGTCGATATTGATCGCCCAGTAATCGGCAGCTGGTAGCGATGCTGCTGCGATCAGAGCACAGACTGCTACCATTCCTTCCATAAGCATCGATCCATAGCCGATCATGCGAAGGTCCTTTTCGGAGCTTGCCATCTTTGGCGTGGTACCTGAAGAGACGAGTGAGTGGAAGCCAGATACCGCACCGCACATGATGCATATAAAAACGAATGGGAAGATGCCACCGTAAAGATTGGGCCCACCGCCATACGCGAAAAAAGTATTGATCGCAGGTGCCTCCATGCGAGGATTGGCAATAGCCACTCCCAGCATCAACAATAGAATCGTTCCAATCTTGAGAAAGCTAGAAAGATAATCTCGTGGACAAAGCAATAGCCATACTGGAAGGATAGAGGCGATGAAACCATAGAAGCAAATTGCTGCGATGATTCCTTCGCGAGAGAATTGGAAGTAGGGTTCAAGCGGCGAGCCTGGAATCCAGTTTCCGGCAACGGTGGATGCGAGTACGCCCGCAGCGCCCACCAAGGATGCTTCGATGACGCGGCCTTTGCGAAATCGATACATGTACCAACCGACGAAAAGGGCGATGGGTATGGTGCACGCGATCGTAAAGGTTCCCCATGAGCTACCGCGGATAAACTCGGATGACTTCGCAGGAATCACGATCGATGCCACGTTATCGGTGGTAGCCGAAGCATCGCGCGATGGGACTGGAATATCGATGGTGAACGTTTCGCTCCGAACAATCGTGGTACCTGATGGGTAGGTTACCGAGGAGCCACTCGGAATACTGAGTCGATCGATGGCTTCCGAGACCTGTGTACGAACCACCTGTCCCTTGGGAGAGATGGTACTACCTGGTACCAATGCAACCTTGTCGCCCCCTAGTGCCTTGACGACGACGACTCCCAGTCCAGACAGTGCGATGATGACGATGAAGAGAATGGAGATCGAGGTAAGAAGTCCCAACTTGGGACCGAGCAGTCCCCGGGCGATCAGAGCGAGGGACTGGCCATTATGTCGCACACTGGCTGCCAAGACCAAGAAATCCTGAACGGCTCCGGCGAGGCAAACGCCGATGACGAGCCAAATCAGTCCAGGCATATACCCGAACTGGATTGCCAGGACCGGGCCGATCAGTGGTCCTGCTCCCGAAATTGCTGCGAAGTGATGGCCGAACAAGATCCATCGATTGGTCGGATGGTAATTCTGTCCGTCATTAAGCCGATGGGCGGGGGTAACTCGCCCGGCATCGAGCACCGCAACCCGGACTGCTAAAAAGGAGCTGTAAAATCGATATGCGACCGCCATCGCGGCCAATACCCCCAGCAACAATGGCATCGCGTGCATAAGACTTCTTGATCCCTCTCGCTTGGTAAATTAAAGAAACTTTGCAGGTCGCTTGCCGGGGGAACGCAGGTCGCTACAGTATGCAATCGGCAGAGCGTTAACAGCTTAGCATTTGCGTTCACTTTTTGTTGCATCCAGTGGGACGAATCACGGCGGATTCCGATCTCGGGCGGCACCAAAAAAGGCGGAAGGCGGATGGGATTGGTGGCGTGACCGAAGGGTAGACGGTCCGCATCCAAACCTCCGAAGGAATGTGGGTTGAGCTGTCAGAGCTGGATCGGGTGTGGTCCCGACCGCTTTGACCTTTGAAGGACCGCTGGGTGTGCTACGCCGAATCTGTTTGTCCCTATTTTTATGAGAGTGGATCGCTGAATGTCTTCGGAAAACAAATTCAAGCTCGAGTACATTTGGTTGGACGGGTATTTGCCCGAGCCCAATCTGCGCAGCAAAACAAAGATTGTCGACAAAGCGCCAACATCCGTCTCGGATTCTCCGATGTGGGGATTCGACGGTAGCTCTACCCAACAAGCAGAAGGACGGAGTTCGGACTGCTTGCTCAAGCCTGTATCACTATACCCAGACAGCACTCGCAAGAATGGCTTCCTTGTCCTCTGCGAAGTGCTCCTGCCAAACGGTGAGCCTCACCCTTCGAACTATCGCGCGATGGTCGAAGAAATGCCCGATCTCTGGATCGGATTTGAACAAGAGTACTTCTTCTACGAAAATGGTCGTCCTCTTGGGTTCCCCGAAGAAGGCTATCCGGCACCACAAGGTCCTTACTACACCGGTGTTGGCTACAAGAACGTCGGTGATATCGCTCGTCAAATCGTCGAAGAGCACATCGATATCGCCCTCGATGCTGGAATCAATCTCGAAGGTATCAACTCGGAAGTTGCCAAGGGGCAGTGGGAGTTCCAGATTTTCGCCAAGGGTGCGAAGAAAGCGGGGGACGACATGTGGGTTGCTCGCTACATGATGTCCCGTTTGGCTGAAAAGTATGGAATCGATATCGAGTTCCATTGCAAGCCTATCCGCGGTGACTGGAACGGTTCCGGTATGCACACCAACTTCTCGTTCGACAAGCTTCGCAACGAAGGTGGTAAGGAGTACTTCGAGAAACTGATGGCTGCGTTCGACAAGTATCGCGACGAACATATCGCTGCATACGGTCCTGACAATCACCTCCGGTTGACCGGTCTCCACGAGACTCAGTCGATCGACAAGTTCAGCTATGGTGTTGCCGACCGCGGTGCATCGATCCGAATCCCTCACAGCTTCGTCAACAGCGGCTACAAGGGATACTTGGAAGATCGCCGTCCTAACTCGCAAGCCGATCCGTACAAGATCCTGTCGCGACTGGTAAAGACGATCAAGTCGGTAAGCTAATGGTTGACGGTTTCACCCTAGGGGGGTTACTGAACAAGCTTCGGGCGTAATGCCCCCAGCAGTTCCGAAATGAAAAGGCGTCCGGTAGTACGGGCGTCTTTTTTTTTGGTGCGCCTTAAAAAGGTACACTCAAACAGGTGCACCCTGAAATGTGTGCAGCAAGCCACACACCTTAAAACCGATCGAGGAAATACTTTAATCCTTATCGCCAAACTGCTCGCGATCGAATTGCGAACGCTGAGAACTGCAAAATGCCGTCGCGATCCGCCGAATAGCTACTGCTAAGAAACCAGTTGTGCGGTCTTAGCGGTGCCGTCGCGCGATGTTGATGCTTTTGGTCGCAACCCAAACGATTGTGACCGTTGCGAGAGCCATCAACGCCAGAGGCAATAGGTGTTCGAATGTTGTTACGTAATGAACCACTTCCTTGGCATCAGTGTTTCCATGGCCTGGGTGAGCAAAAGCGTTAGGTACACAGACAGCAAAAGCGATGATGGCAAGAAATCTTGATGGCATGTTCAATCCGCTCGGAAGGCTATGGGTGGAGGGAGCTATACGTTCGTAGCAGAGTCGAGTAGCTGATATTTCTGGGAGAAGTGCGACCCTACGCGGAGACACTATGCCCCATTTCTTCATCGGATGCAAGACGTCCTGCTTGCAAGCGGAATCAAAGGGCTCACTGTTAGGCTGGATTTTCAGGCGATGACTTCGAGTATGTCCTAGGGCTCAAGGTGCCGAGTCCCTCAGAGTTCGGTCAACGCACGATGGTTCAACCGACTCCATCGCGAGCTTGGGTGGTATACTCAAAACGGTCATCGTTCTGAACCAATCGCATTTGCAAGACATCTATCAAGGCTTGGACAAGGCACCATGAAGGCTACCGATCCAATACCCGCCGCAATTTCCCGCAGTCGAAGTCCTCGTTTGCCTAGTTTCGTTTGGTTGCTGACAGTCGCTTGCGCATTGCTCAGCGGGATTTTGTTTTTCAACGCATATCGCAGCCAAGGGGATTTGATTGAAATCGAATTCGAGCAAGGGTTCGGGTTGCAAACGATGGACGCGTTGCGTTTCCGCGGGATTGAAATTGGACGCGTTGAGAAAATTGAGCTCAGGGATTCGCATCCGGGAATCTTGGTCTCCGTACGGTTGGCGCCCAAGGCTCGTGAGGTCGTGACAGACGGAACGACCTTTTGGATCGTTCGGCCCACGGTGTCTCTCGAAGCCGTTCGAGGGTTGGAGACCATTGTCGGACCTAAATACATTGCGATGGAGCCCGGGCGCTCGGAAACACATCGTTCGATTCGCTTCCAAGGGCTCGAAGCTCCGCCCGCAATCACCCCGCGAGAAGGGGCCATCGAAATCGTACTTGATGCCAAAAAGCGTTACGGGCTCGATAGTGGCGCACCGATTCATCATCGCGGTTTCCGTATTGGCGATGTCCTGTCGGTGGGATTAGCGAGCGATGCGAGAAGTGTCATCGTTCGATGCGCTATCGATCCGGAATACCATGAGTTGGTTCGGAGCAATTCTCAGTTTTGGGTCCGCAGCGGTGTGCGATTCGATCTTGGTTTAAGTGGTCTCAAGTTCGAGGCGGATAGTTTGGGCCAAATCCTTGTCGGGGGCGTAGAGTTCGCCACGCCGAATACGCCTGGACCGGTTGCGACCACCGGAAGTCGTTTTGTTTTGCACGATGCGGCTCAGGAAGAATGGCTGCAATGGCAACCGTCGCTGCCCTACGGAGTCCTTTGGGATCGCATGCAGCAGCAGGCCCCCACATCGTATCGCGTGGCTGTCCGTTGGAAGCAGAAATCATTTGGTTTCACGGTCCAGCGTCAGAGGGTTGGCTGGGGACTTCTTCTCGACGACGCCACGATGATTTGCCGTCGCGATTTATTAGCGATTCCCGCCGAAGCCGTGGATGGCTCGGTCGTCATGGAGGTGTCTGGCTTGACCCAAACTTCCCTCGAGCCGACTTCCACGACGGCCCTTTCAGACGGCGTTGAAATGGCGCGAGTTCCACTCTCGCAACGGCTCGATCCAGCCACTACTCTCTTTCCAAGTCGAAATGTTGAGTCGGTTCGAGCACCCAACGATCTTACCGATGTCTTGATCGTTGGCCCCGATTCCACGCACGGTGTACTCGTTGATCGCAACCGATTGGATTTGCGATCAAGGAACGATGCGAATGCTGGAAAAAAACCACAACAAACGGGTTGGAGCATCCAGGAAGGTCTGCAAGTTTCGAAGGATTTGGACGGAGCCCCAGTCGTTTCACTTCCATCTGGCGATTGGATCGGTTTTCTATGCTTTGACGGGGATCGAGCTTGGATTGCAACGAAGCCATGATCGCCCCAAAGGTGCGGGGATACCCACCATTGCGTGTAGAAACCTTCATCTTTTAAAACAGGGTTAGCATGGCTGCTTGGTGGGTGGAAGTCGCAACAGTTCGCGAAAAACTGCTACACTAGTGGAGTCGCCTAAGGGGCCGATGCATCTTGGCGATACCTGCAAGCAACTTTTCTAGATCCAGAACTGACAACAAGGAATCTCGTCTCGTGGCCGGACGCATTCAAGGAAAAGTCATCGAGGTGACGACTGAGGGTGATTTGGTCACCGATTTGACCGCAGGGGAGTTGGCGCAAGTCAGCAGATCCTCAGAAACCAAAGTGATCGTCGATGAAGAGCATGAAACGTTTGGTATTTTTGGTGCGACGCACGAACAACCCCCGATGACGCTCATCGCAATTCTCGATGCGGATGCCCCTCTACGATTGCACTTAGTATCGGATTCTGCGTCGATGATGCTCGGGGTTCGCGTCGGCGCGCCAGTAGAAGTCTGCTGGTAATGTACGGTATTCTCAACCTGAACAAGCCTATAGGTCCGACCAGTCGCGAATGCGTCAATCGAGTTGGGCGAGTCATACCCGGTATTAAGTTAGCGCATGCGGGAACTCTCGATCCGCTAGCAAGTGGCGTATTGGTATTGTTGGTTGGTCCAGCCGTCCGTTTGATGGAGGAAGTGCATCTCTTTGACAAGGAGTACATCGGTACTTTCCGCCTCGGGCAATCGAGTCCATCAGGTGATCTCGAAACCGAAGTTACCGCTTCGCTTATTCCTGAAGGTCTTTCCACCCAAAGTCTTCTCAATGCCCTTCCTGCATTCCTGGGAGCGATCGAGCAGCGGCCTCCAACTTACTCCGCGATTCGTGTGGATGGTAAACGTGCTCACGTGCAAGCACGACGAGGTGTGGCGGTCGATGTTCCGATGCGTTCGATCACGATTCACGCCTTGGAGTTGATCGATTTCTCATTTCCTGAGTTTACAGTGCGTGTTTCCTGCAGCACTGGGACTTATATGCGTTCGCTCGGAGCAGATATTGCGAGAGCCCTTGGGACGGAAGCGGTGATGACTCGATTGCAGAGAACACGCGTAGGGCCTTTTCCCATCGACCATTCTGTAACTTTGGAAATGATAGAGTCTCCTGTGTGGGATCGTCAGCTACTTCCCGCGACACTCGGAGCGCACAATATGCCTCAATGGCGTGTTGATGATTCCATCATGCGACGCATTCTCGATGGTCAGCGATTGCCGTTTAGCGACATTGCGGGCATAGAGGCAGCCGCTAACGTGGAGCCACCTGGCAATGGACGAGGGGCTGTGGTCGACGTCAAGGGAGTCCTTCGCGCAATCGTCGAAAGGAAAGAAGATGGGCGTTGGCGATGCCACAAAGGAATCGCGCATTGGGACGTTTTGCCCTCATGACATTTGCTAGGAGGGTTTCGTGATTTCCCGAATTCCTGTAGGCCTTAGTGTCTCGTTTTTCTTGTTACTTGTCTGCTTTCCGTCGCGTGTTCAAGGCGAGGGCAATGACGAATCTCGCAAAATTTTGGCGCACTACATGCCGTGGTATGAAGCCAAGCCAACCCATGCTGCATGGGGTTGGCATTGGACGATGGGGCAATTTGATCCCGACCGAGTGGTCGACGGGCAAAGGGAGATTGCGTCTCACTTTCATCCGCTTATCGGACCCTACGATTCGAGTGATGCAGCTGTTTTAGAGTACCACTTGCTCACGATGAAAATGGCCGGCATCGACGGGGTGGTTATCGACTGGTATGGCCTTACTGATTTTCGGGATTACGCAATCCTACATCGGAATACCGGACTTTTGATCGAGCAAGTGAAAAAGCTTGGAATGCTATTTGTTATTTGCTA
>VGZN01000047.1 GCA_016872635.1 Planctomycetota bacterium
CAACCTCGGGAAAAACTTCTTGGGTATCACCACCGGTTGTGCACGTTGCCACGATCACAAATACGATCCAGTCACCGCAGACGACTACTACGGTTTGATGGGTTTCTTCGCCAGCACGAAATTCTCGTTCCCCGGTTGCGAACCGAAGGGACAACCTAAGGACATGATACCGCTGCTCGCCCCGAATGAGGTCGAGTCACTGATGCAACCCTGGAAAGAAAGAAATGCGACCTACGAAGCGGAAAAAAAGAAACGCCAAGAATCCGCAGACATCGCTCGGAAAACGTTGAAAGAACAATTAGCGACCTCCACCCACTTATTGGCCCAAGGGAAAATCGCCGAAGGTGCTTCGGTGCCCATCGCTACCGGTGCCACACACCCCCTCGACTCAATCGCCGTTCGAAAAGGTGAAGTCCTCCAATTGAGTGTGTTGCCCAACGACAATCACGGCGCCGACTCAACCCTCGTCGAATGGACGATCCGTTCACAAAACGCTCCAGATCAAGTGTGGAGCACTTCGGAGCTAATACCCGACTTCTTGCAGTCCAACCCTCATGCGGGTGCGCACGGTGCAACATGGTTCCTGCTGGACGTGACCGATGGTCCCTCGCCCCTCGTCGAAAAACGCAAGTCCAATGGAGGCAGTGACGCGATCCAATCCTGGAGCATTGGGAGCGAACCCTCCGTCTTTGTGAATACAGCCGAGTTACCTACCAACGTTTGGACATCCCTTCCTGCGAAATCCCTCTTCGTGCACCCAGGACAAAACCGCACTGTCGCGATCGCTTGGACCAGCCCTATCGACGGAACAGTGAGTATCGAAGGCAGAGTCGCGGATGCTCACCCGGCAGCCCTGGATGGAGTTTCCTTCCGATTGGAGCATTTTGCATCCACCGACATCGCGGAGAAACTGATCGCTATTGCTGACGAGAAAATGGCTCTTTTGCAATCGCCTGGCCCACCTCCTGAGATCCCAGTCGCATATGCGGTCGCGGAAGCGGCTCCTGTTCATTCCAAGGTGCATCTGCGAGGTGACCCTGAGAAACTAGGATCAGAAATTCCACGCCGATGGATCTCTGTACTGGGTGGCGATCCTCTGCCAGAGAATGCTGGAAGTGGCCGAAAGCAATTGGGAGATTGGATCGCATCTGAACCTATTGCGGCGAGGGTGATGGTGAACCGCATTTGGCAGCACCATTTTGGCCAAGGCCTCGTGCGCACACCCAATGATTTTGGTACTCGAGGGGATCTTCCTTCTCACCCCCAACTGCTCGACCAGCTCGCTGCTTTTTTTGTCGAAAATGGTTACAGCGTCAAAGCGATGCATCGACTCATCATGAATACTGCCGCCTACCAACGCAGCAGCATCGCCACGGATAGCGCCACTACGCGAGATCCGGAAAATCGTTTCTTATCGCATTTCCATCGACGCAGACTCACCGCAGAAGAGATGAGAGATAGCCTTCTCGCGGTCAGCCAACAGTTGGATCTGTCCCCCTCAAAATCCCATCCTTTTCCCCCTGAATCGAATTGGACGTTCACGCAGCACGATCCATTCAATGCGGTGTATGACACCAACAAGCGAAGCGCCTACCTCATGGTGCAGCGCCAACGCCGTCATCCTTTCCTTGCTCTTTTTGACGGCGCAGACCCAAACGCCAGCACGCCCATACGGCAATCCACAACCGTGCCAACACAGGCGTTGTACTTCCTCAATGATCCTTTCTTCCACAGCCAAGCGTCCCAAGTGGCGACCACGCTGTTAAAGCAACCGGACGATGAGGCCCGGCTCCGAAGTCTATTCGAACGCAGCCTTCAAAGGGAACTGACACCTAGTGAACAATCGCGATTGCTTGATTTTGTGAAGCAGTATGGCGCTAGCCCCGAGGAAAACTGGTCAGCTGTCGTGCGTATCCTTCTCGCTTGCAATGAATTCCTTTACTTGGACTAAGGCTGAGTGCTTCGAATGCCACTTCCTTTGATCACCCATCGCCGATCGCTTTTAAGTTCCGTCGTGGGTTCGACATTGCTGTTCCCTGCCATTGTCGAACAACTGCTCGCGGACAATCGCGATCTCGGTTCGGATCCACTTCTACCCCGAGATCCTCACTTTCCCGCGAAAGCAAAACGCGTCATTTTTCTATTCATGACAGGTGGCGTTTCCCACGTTGATACCTTCGATCCCAAGCCAGCGTTAACTCGGGACCATGGAAAGGAAATCAAAGCGGACCATCCTGAGATCAAAGATCGACCCGGATACGAACGCATTTTCCTCAAAAAGCCGCAATGGGAATTTGCAAAGCATGGGCAATGCGGCAGCGAAGTAAGTACTCTATTCCCTCATGTTGCTTCCTGCGTCGATGATATGGCGATCATCCGGTCGATGCATACCTCGCATTCCAATCACTACAATGCCACATTGGGAATGCACACCGGCTCGTTTGCTCAATCGAGACCCAGCATCGGCTCGTGGATGACCTATGGGCTGGGGACTATCAATCGAAACCTTCCTGGTTTCATTGTGATCGCGCCCAAGCAAACCTACGCTGGCACGCAGGTATACGCAAACGATTTCCTGCCAGGGGCCTTCCAAGGCACCCTCGTAATTCCCGGTGCAGACCCGATTCGAAACGTAGCCCCGCGAACTCCTAACGCCAAGCAACGGTTGGAACTCGAGGCGTTGAAAGCAATCAACCAAGAGCATCTTGCAGCGCGGCCTACGGATGGATCCTTAGCAGCCCGTGTTCAATCCTTCGAAACAGCCTTTGGAATGCAAACTGCCGTCCCCGAGGTATTCGATTTGAGCGGAGAAAGCGATGCAACCCTGGAAAGCTATGGTTTACAGCGGGGCCAAACCACAGGATTTGGTTGGCAGTGCCTTGCGGCCCGCCGGCTGGTCGAGCGGGGTGTCCGCTTCGTTGAATTGATCGACACCGGATCGTCAGGAAACTGGGACGCACATGGTGATATGATGACGCACGAGCCATTGGCAAAAAACGTGGATCAACCGATTGCAGCTCTCCTCAAAGATTTAAAGCAGCGAGGCATGCTCGATGACACGCTCGTCGTTTGGACCACGGAATTCGGTCGAACTCCATTCAATAACACTGCCGAGGCAAAGGGACGCGAGCATCACCCGTGGGCGTTTAGCTCTTGGTTGGCTGGGGCTGGAGTCAAGGCTGGCACAGTCTATGGCGAAACCGATGAGCATGGCGTCCGCGTCGCCAACAACGGCGTACACGTACATGACTTCCACGCGACGATTCTACACCTCATGGGATTCGACCATGAAAAACTGACGTTCCGACACAGCGGACGGGACTACCGACTCACGGATGTCGAAGGCAACGTCGTGAAGGGCGTTTTAGCGTAGAGCGATTCATTACGTCGAATTGCGAATTTACCATTCGTCGGTTCGAAACGGCGATGCGGGCAATCCATCTCGGTTGTAGAGGTTGGCCCCATCGGGGTTCATCGTAAAGGCATAGCGAACAGCAACCGGATCCTGAATATCCGGATGGCTACAAACGACGGTGGCTCCGTCGATCGTCGCGTCAGCCCATTTCCAAACACGGTCCGATCCAGCGATCACAAATCGCTCTAACGGCTCGTCATCCCGCATTACAACATCGCGTCCACGTTTTCGACCGACCATGAGCCCATCGCCGACATGATCAAATTCAACAATCGCTTTATTGCCGGTGACCTTGAGCCCACGGTACAGGGGCCCAGAAACCTCAATCTTTTTCCCATATTGATTAGCTAGCGCCCATCGCGCTAACCGCTCCCCGACATCAAACTTATTCCTCGGATGAATATCCTCTGCGTCTCCGATATCGATGGCAACCGCCATGCCCGTATTGGGCAAACTCAAGCATCGGCGCTGGGCATCACGAAAAAACGCCCATCCATCAGTGTTCGATGGATCGTTGGAGGATTTCTGCCACGATGCCAACTGCACGAAGTAAAATGGAAGTTCCGGATCGCCAAACCAATTCCTCCAATCGGAAATCATCGCCCGCTTCTTTTCGAGGTATTGGATGCCGTCCGCAGCGTTACCTGCGTTATTTTCTCCCTGGTACCACAATACTCCTCGCAAGGCGAACGGCCTTAATGGATGTATCATTCCGTTGTGGAGCGTAACGCACCTCGGCCGAAACATCTTTTCACCGAACGGAAAATCGGGAACGGCCGGCGGCATCGGAATCTCTTGCCCAGCATCCCGCTCCAATTTGGCTGCCGCAGTCCATTTTTCAACCGACGGAATAACGACCGCCAGGTCTTTTTGGTACTGTGCAAGCGAATCTCGCATCATCCTCGCGTACGGTTCGAGGACCGGTGTGTTCATCAAGGTTTCCTACGACATCCAACATTCAATATTGGTACCACCTACACACGATCGAAGTAACCCTATGGGAACACCTGTTTCCTGATGAACTCTCCGCGCGAAATAATACCCCACGGCAGTAAATCCATGAGAGGTCTCAGGCTTGGAGACCAACCACCGACCTTTTACATCCTGTTGGGGCGTCGCTGCAAAATGGTACTCGACTCCGAAATGTCGAATCATTGGAAAATCGGATCCGCGTATATCTTCGGCGGCATTACATCCGCCCAACGCCCACTCCATGTTGGACTGCCCACTGCACAGCCATACATCTCCGAGCAAAACATCTCGAAGCCGTACTTCATTGCTCGCGGAGACGACCAATTCTCCTCCCTCCTGCGACATGCCTTGCGCGGCGAGCGTGCATTGCCAACGCCCATCTTCGGAAACGATAGCTTCAGCGGATTCTCGTCCGAATGCAACACGAACTTTCTCACCGGGGGCACCCCATCCCCAAACCGGAAGAGGACGGTCCCGCTGCAAAACCATATGGTCGGAAAATATCGAAGGTAATCGTACCTCGGCATGCGCGATGCTCTGTCCAAGCATCGGCAAGAAACAAGCGCAACAAAGTGCTAAGAGCTTGCTCGCGAAAAGCACGCTTCTAAAACCAATCATTCGCATGGATCAATTCCTATTCAGGTAGTCTCCGGGGACAGCCATACCCGCACACAGAAGCATATCGGTATCCGTAAGTGATTGGATTCTATTCTAGTCGCTCAAGGCGGAGGGATTTCTTATCGACTTCAAGTTTACCGGCAGCACCTCGTATCCCCACCAAAAACTCAATACCCACTCGATCTTCAACGACTTTGATCTCCATGGCGATTTCTTGCCAGTTCAAATCTCCATCCCATCGCAACCACCTCTCGTCGCGCTGTGTCCCATAAACGATCGTTTCCAAATTCTCCGAATCCAACGGTTGCAATTCCGCAACACGAAATCTTCCGTGCAGACGGTATCTGCCTCTCGCCAGAAGTACCGGGCACCGCCACGCCCCCATGCCTGGCTGCCCACCACAGAAATTCACGTCGAGGACTTCATCCGAGGTATCCTCGCCGGAAATTGATGCCGTGATTTGATCGTGGTCGGTACCGGGATACCATGGGTCCAATGGTACAAATCCTAGCAAAGGTATGTCTAATGGAGCCGGGATCTCCTCTTCCAATTGCGCAACGATATTGGCAGCCCGCTCGCGCACACGCTGCTTGAGATCGTTAACTTGGTGTCGATGTTGCTCTCGAAATTCCTCGCCAAAGACTCCAGCAATCTCCTGCAATTCCGCCGACTTCGCATCGATCGCATCGATCAAGCTATCCGGAGGATTGAAAATAGGTAGAAGCTCTCGAACTTTGTCTCGGTACTGGCTCCTCAATTTGTCGGAGCTCATGACGACGCGAGCCACTAAAGCCCCATTGGGTTCAAATAGAGGCATTCCCATATCACCAAAGATCTGATCCATCCCATGGGGCAGAAATACTGCTCGCTTCGATTCCGGATCGAAGTACAGTCGATAATTATTCGCATTGTTGCAGTAACCATCCCAGTGCGCAACCATCCGCTCCAACGCGAAGAAGGTAAGGAACTGATCGAGATCAATCAACGCCGAAACACCATTAACACGTTCCTGAAAATCTTCACTCCCCAGTCGCTCAGAGATCGCTCGGAGGTCGCTGTGATCGTCGACACCCTCTCCACAATCCTTCTCAAGCTCCGCGTCCAAATCCTGCACAAACCCGCCATCGTAGAGATTCCCCTTGGAACTCTTAAAAAAACGCCGAATGAAGATAGTGTCGTATCCCTCTCGCAGGATATACAGTTGTGGGGACCTATCGTTGATCGTTACCGTTGCATGGGCCACGCGAGGCGCGGGGTAACCGGCCCGCCGAAAGATTTCACTTCCCAACCATTCGTTCAAATAGGTTTCATCCTGAACCGAATTATTGAGGTGGAATTTATCGAGGGAATGAAAACGAACCCCCTTCTCATACTTGTCCATGTTGATGGTAAAACCAGGCTTCCCATCAAATCCCTGAAAACTACCGGCAGATCCCTTCAATTTGATGCCGATTCTCGGAAATGTTGATCCTGCCGATTCGATCAAGGATGCACGTACGTACGGACGCTCATCCCGCTGGAGTTTGTCGATGTTGCTCTGGGTGATGCTAAGTCGTAATTCATGGACCCGACCAGTGGAAAACACTTCGGCGGTCGGATCGAGGTCCTTTCCTTTTGAACGCTGCCGTTCGGAGCGACTAGATCCTGAACTGTCACAACCTACCCCAAGTAGCAACACCATCGCCAATGGAAGCATGTAAATAATGCCCCATGATGGAAAAAAATCTCTCAAGGCCAAATCGGGCATGCTTAAAGCATGCTGAAATCCAAAGCGATTCATAGGGTTTTCAGTAAGTCTCCTTAGTAACTACAACTGTGCAGTATTTCACGGTACAGTATCATCCTCCTTCGTACGTTGTTTCGCAATTGGGTAGTGTCCGTACGAAAGGCCATCAAGGATACGCGCGAGCTATTATGAGTCAGCAGCCAATCAACGACAGAGCCAAGTCAAACGTTGGAAATCGACCGCTAGGAACCGTCCGGTACGATCATTCTGGACGAGTCGTTCTCGTCACTGGCGGATGCAATGGAATAGGAAGAGCGATCTGCGATGGGTTTGCAAGTTCGGGCGCCACCGTGGTCTGTGCTGACGTTGACATAAAAATTTCAAAGGAACTGCCCGCGGGAATCCATTTTCGGAAAACCGATGTGGCGATCGAAAGCGAGTGCAAATCGGTTGTCGATGAGACTGTCGCAGAGTTTGGGGGCCTCGATGTCTTGGTCAACAATGCGGCAATCCAGCCAGCGTCGTCGTATGTTCGCATCGAGGATGTAAACCGAGATGATTACGATCGAATGGTCGCTATCAACCTCACGGGATTCGCATTCATGGCGAAATACGGCCTCAAAGCTATGCGTCAGCAACGATCGGGGGTCGTGGTAAATATCGCCAGCGGCCAAGCCCATCGAACTTCCCGCGGCGTACCTGTATATGGCCCTATCAAAGCCGCCAATGTACTGCAAGCCATGCAATGGGGAGTCGAATACGCGCGAGATGGAATCCGAGTTGTCAGCGTCTCTCCAGGAGCGATCAATACGCCGCTGGTCCAAGCAATCCTGGAACAGCAAGGGGGTGAAAAGGAACTTGCCAATCGCCATCCCTTGGGCCGCCTCGGAAAACCTGAGGAAATTGCCCATGCCGTTCTCTGGTTAACCAGTAGCGCAGCTTCGTTCATTACCGCTACCGACCTTGCTGTTGATGGCGGATTAGGGGGGTTTGGTTCGTTCGCCGATCCCTATCCCAAGCCGTAACCATCGCTCCGAGAAAAGCGTTTATCCACGCAGGGAAAATAGCGATTTCAGTGAGAATATACTTACTTTCACGACCTATTCATGAACCACATTTCATCAACCCTCGTTATTCCTCAATGCCGGATCGCGGTTGCACTTGTTTTAGCTGTAAGCTGCTGCATCACACGCCAGGACTTAGTCGCACAAGTCCCCGATATCATCGATTCAACCAGCCACGAACTGCGATCCCCAGTTTGGATCGATGACGTCGTCTATTGGGAAAGCAGTGTCATCATCGATGCAGAGGATGGTACTCCTCCTCAAGCGAGGTTGGCCCGCGAGGCTCTCGAAATCCTCGCCATCCGTTCAGCAGACCGCACGAAAACTCTCGATAAGGATTTCCAGATCGACCCGAACCAGAAACATTTACTCCTTCAAAAATCGGCCAAGGTTGAATCCATCAAACGGTCCGAGTTTTATAAATCGCCAAACGCACCGCAAAGCTATCGGCATCGCGAGGGCGACGAAAATCAATGGCTGCTCTACGCACCCGGACGCTGGTTCCATGACCGAAACATCGAAGTTACTTACCGAGCTAAGAAAGATGTAGATAAAATACCCCTCCAATCTGTGCTCGGGTACCTCCCCAGAACCCAACAGCGTTTAAACGATGGAGAATCGGTCCATATCGCCATTAGCGGCGACAGCATTTCCGCCGGATTGGATGCGTCTAAGACAGCCGATGCTGATCCTCATCAGGAAGGTTATGTCGAACTGCTTGCACAACAACTCAGGAGGGAGTTCAACAGCGAAATCAAAGTCAACAATCGCTCCGTTGCGGGCTGGAGTGTGGCAAACGGTAACGATGATGTCTCCAACTTGCTTGCAACACCCCACGATCTCGTGATCATCGCTTACGGGATGAACGATGTTGGCAGACGCGATCCCAAGTGGTTTCACGACCAACTTAAAACCTTGATTCAAAAAGTACGGACCCTGTCCCCTGACGCAGAGATTGTGCTCGTTTCACCCATGCTGGGCAACAGTGAATGGATTCACACCCCCTTTGAAATGTTTGCAAAGTATAGCGGCGAAATGAAGAAACTCGTTGGTCCAGGAATCGCGATGGCGGATGTTTCCTCCGTGTGGACCTGGATGAACCAACGCAAGCATTTTTTCGACATGACCGGAAACGGACTCAACCATCCGAATGACTTTGGTCATCGAGTCTACGCGCAATGCATCCTTCAATTGCTCCCGCCGCCAAAGTAGCATCTCAAGTGCCTGGCGGCTATCGTCCAGTTTTCTCGCGGACGAACGAATGCCCATTCGCTGGGTACGACAAAGGTCAACAACCCCAGTACCATCACCCACTCGAACAAGAACAGATTCATCGAAAGCTCGATCCCTAAATGCAAGGCCACACCGGCAAGTATCGCTATTTTCCGAGTCCGCCGATTCCAGAGCGCAATGGGCAAAACGGCTTCGATGAAAAGTGCTCCCCAGGTCAATCCAGCGCTCACCCAAAAATGATCGAACAGGGCGGAGGGTATCAACCTTCCAAAATTGTCCGTCATCCTTGAAACGTACCACATCGCAGTCCCATCTTGCCACGTTTCGCCACCAAGCTTACTAATCGCGGCAGACGCGTAGATTGCTGTCATTTCGATCTGAATTAACCGCAATCCCCACGCCGAAGAATGGCTCCTGGACCTCGTGACCGAGTCATTGGACCGACGCAGAATCGACCAATACGCATCGAGAGGCAGCCAAATCATCATGAAAGCAAAAATCCTAAACACGGTATCTTCGCCGTCGTTGATCAAGGGATTACGATTCTGCAGGGATACGAGCCAGACAAAGATCGCGGCAGCTTGAACTCGAGAGAAAACCCCTAGTAGCATCAACACTGCATGCAACGCTAGCGCAACGAGCGTCCCCTGGATCAAGGGAGGCGCGGAAGGTACCCAATAAAACAGCGACCATCCTAGAGGGCGTGTCGTGAGCTTTGCCGTACCGACACTCAGCACCCCTTCGTCACTAAACCACATTGCCGCGTCATTCCACACTACAGCAACTTGGATCAAGATAAGGATCGCAAACCCAATTCTAAATGCCGAAGCGATACGCGGATCGCAACCTTCGAACAGGAACCGATCCCAAGCAGCAATGCACTTCGATCTGAAATTGCGCGACCCGCTCATTTCGGGTACTCGCGTCGAAGCAGGAACCGATTTTGGTTGCTCCAAATAGTCTCGGACTGCGTGGGCATCGGTTTCTCTTTACTGAGAACCATGCGTTGCTGGTACTGATAGAGCTTGAGATCGAGGATTGGTGAAACAAGTGGCTCTCCAGGGATCAGTTCGTTGGAGTCACTCCACCTCATCGCCGGTATAGCATGCTCCTGGCTAGGAATAGCTCGTGAGAGATAGTCAGCCAGATCCGACGCAGCATAATGATTCAAGCCAACGCGTTGGTAATAGTTCATATGGCGAAATCGATAGAACTTTTCCCATGGGGTTGCTCGTGCCCAGTCCGGTGAACTCCATGTCCCTTGCTGATGATTGCCATCGCTAACCTCCGCGATGATGTTTCCATTTTTCAGCACAGGATCGGGTGCAAACAATGGCCAATCCCCTTGGGCTAAACCCAAAGCTCCAAGGGTTGGAAACACGTAGCTCTTGATCGGCTGCATGAACGTAAGGTTGGATGGCGCGGTATCAATTGCGATGAGAACTACAGCCAGCATTACTGCCGAACGGATGATCAGCCGTTGCTTCTGTTTTCGGCAGGATCCAACTGCGTCTCTATTCAACCCTTTGTTCGTTTCCTCGTTCGAAATAGCCATCGTTGAACACGCCAAAAATGTCATTGCATTGCGAGTTTCTCCGAGAACCAAACAGATTTGATTCAAAACGGAGGTGCACCGTATAAGTTTGATCCGGGGGAATGAGGGACGTGGACCAATTGGTTGGATTACGACACAGGCAAAATTCGATCGATCCTACAATTCCTACGAACCGCGTATTCCACCAGGGGGGCCTCACGGGAATGCTCTGCCCTGCTTAATGAACAGCGGTCATTTCCCAAAACCCATCCCGAATCAGCGAGGCCCATCGAGAACCATCATGATAGAACCCCAATCCGAGGTCAAAGTGCTCACTCACGAATCGTTCCGCATCCTGTCGCGATGCCCCACAATCCTTATGGCATTTGGCGATACGTTAGAAACCGGGTAGGCAAACCCGAAAAAACAACGATTTTTCTCCTTCTTTTCAGTTCGCATTCGGTTTGAACACACCTTTTTTCTTGCTTCTGGTCGCTAGCAAACGACCATGAATTGGATCCCGCCTGATGCCTCAACTGTGCTCCAATGAGACGCGAAGAACTCCTTTCGTTTTTTGACCATTCCCCTACCGCTCGGCTGCTCCGGTCCGACCTCGGTGCATGGGTCATTGCATTCCTCTACGACACTTTCAAAGCGTCCTCGCTCCTTTCGATTCTTCAATCGGATCTGAAAGCCCGCCTCAAGGAGTTTCAGAACAGTATTCACGCAACGTACCCTTCGGTTATGCCTGGAACCCCAGAACGGTACCTTACCCAGTGGACGCAGTCGCAATGGATTCGCCGATTCGTAGACTCGAACTCCTCAGAACCTCAGTTCCAACTATCGCCTTATGCAGAGGAAGCGATCCGATACGTCGAAGACTCCATTACGCGACGTCAGCAACTGGTTGGAACTGAAAGCCGATTACGACTGATCATCGACACGCTAAGCGATATCGTCCGAGGTTCCTCCGATGATCCCGAACGCCGCTTGGCTCTGCTTCAATCCCAGCGCGATGCGGTACAACGCGAGATCGATGCAATCGAGGCTGGAGATCGAGTTCACGTCTACAGACCGAGTCAAATCCGTGAACGCTTCCAAACCGCAATCCATCTACTCCGGGAGTTACAATCCGATTTCCGTGATGTTGAAGATCGATTCCAACAGATTGCTCGAAGGGTCCAGCAACTGAAAGCATCTGGCGGCCTAGACGATCGAAGCTCGATCCTCGGCTATGCACTCGATGCGGAAGAAGCATTGAAACATGAAGATGAAGGAATCAGCTTCTATGCCTTCGTCCGTTTCCTTCTTTCCCCAACCGAGCAGTCTTTGCTCAGGGACCAAATCCAAAATATCCAACAACTACAGCCCCTCATGGACCAAACCGAATCGCTCGATCGGTTAGGGAAAATGGTCCCATGCCTGCTTGCCGAAGCGGACAAAGTGATGCGCACTACAGCTCGGCTGTCCTCGTGTCTGCGACGATTGCTCGATTCGAAAACGGAGGCCCATCGAACACGACTGACTCAGGTCCTTGCCGATATCCGCAATACTGCTTTATTACTCCGTGAATCACCGCCGGAGGCAATATCCATTTCTATCGAAGCGGAAGCCTCGGTCCAATCCCCGTTAAGCCGTCCCTTTTGGGCCCCTCAAGCTGGATTCGACTCTATGCCCAATGAATCTCAGGCAATAGCGCCCGAGCAAATAGAACTGCTGGCGTCCGCCTTCCAAAAGCTTGTTCGTTTGGACATGCGCAAACTCCGCCACAGCATTCGAGAGGCTACGCTCGAGGGAAGCACTTGCTCCTTAAAGGAGATGATCGAACGATCAACGTCGAGGATCGGTATCGCTGAAATCCTGGGCTTCCTGCAAATAGCGCACGATGACTCGCACAATATCGACTTCACACGCCTTGAATTGATCACACTCCACGGCGATCCGGATTCAACCCCATCACTGGTCATCAGGGTGCCAGCAGTCCTATTCCAAGCCAAAGCTAGAAATCGAGATTTCGCAAGGAAACCACGTTGATGGAATCGATTCCCTCCACGAACCGCCCCGAATCCACTCGGACGTGTACAACCAATCCCAAAGAATGGAGTGGGATTGCAGTGCGCCTATTGCAAGGGGTCCTTTACCAGGACGATAACCCCTCGGTCTGGGAAATACTACTGAACTCGCTTGGCGACTTATCAAACTACTTTGAAACCATAGGTCTCTCACTGATCGTTGATGAAGTCAACGCGATGGCGTACCTGAGACAAAACGAAGATCCGAATGACTCCAAACTGGAGACAACTATACCCAGGCTGTTTCGGCGACAACCCCTTTCCTACGATCAAACGCTCTTATGCGTATTACTTCGAGAAGAAGTTCGGCAATTTGAGGAGACCGATGTTCAGAACGATCGATGCATTGTCCAGCAAGGGGATCTCCTCAGTGTTTGGCAAGCATTCTTTCCGGAAAATCACGATGCTGTAAAGCTGAATCGGACGTTGAGCTCTGCACTTCGAAAACTAGAGGATCTAAAGTTTGTACGGCAATTTGAAAAGGATCCTCCGTCATGGGAAATTTGCCGCATCTTGAAAGCCCGGCTTCCACTCGATGCCTTGGAAGCACTTAAGCAAAATCTGATGGAGGAAGTCGCAAAGCGGCACAGTCGGGAAAGCATGGATCGCCCCGCTTCCACTTCCTTGAATCATGAGGAGTAGCGCACCGATGAAATCCATCGCGAAATCAACAAACAGTACTTCATCGCGGGCCCATGAATCCCATCGCGATCTCGCGATCCCCGGTTACCGATTGTCTCAGCTGGAAATATATAATTGGGGAACGTTTGATGGTGCTGTCTACAGCTTCGCCCCCGACAGATGCGCAACCTTGTTAGTCGGTGAAAACGGCTCAGGAAAATCGACGGTCATCGACGCACTCCTGACCCTCCTCGTCCGTCCGCAAACGCGAAACTACAACGTCGCCGCAGGTGCAGGTAAGCAGGAACGCGATGAACGCTCCTATTGCCGAGGTGCGTATGACCGCACGATCACTGCGGATGGGAAATCTCAAATACAGTACCTTCGCCCTCATAGCGGTACCTACACGGCACTCCTCGCCGTGTTTTCGAACGATGGTCCCCATACGGATCCCGGTACCGAGCATCGCCCTTCCATTGAAAACGAGACGATCACTGAAAACAATGCGTTCACGATCGCCCAGATCCTGTTTATGAACGCGGACAACGGCTGCGATCGTGTCTATGCAACCAGCGTCGGTCGTCGAACGATCAATGACGACTTGAACGGACTGCAATCGGGCGCAACGATGGTTCGACAGCTCAAGGAGCGTGGCTTCGAGATTCATTCGAGCTACCAACAATACTACCAGTGGCTGCAGCGTCGAACCCGACTTCGCTCCAAAGCGATGGACATCTTCAATCAAACCGTGGCTGTCAAGGATGTCCAAAAGCTCGACGCATTTATCCGGCAACACATGCTCGAGAAGCATTCTTGGACGGATCGACTGACAAAGCTCTTGACACATTTTCACGAGTTATCGGAAGCCCATCGGCATTTATTACGTGTCCGACAACAGTCGGAGTTGCTCGAGCCCATCGCAGTGGCTGGTGCAGATTATCGTCGACAGTTGGAGCGCGTTGCAGACGCTCAAGAACGGATGCTGGCTCTGCCCTACACGATCGCTGCATCGACCGTAGCACTACTTTCTCCTCGGATGGATGAATGGCAAAAAAAGATCGAACACCATCGAGAATACGCAGACCGAATCGATATAACCCTCGAGCAAAGGAGAAGAGAAATCGCGCGGATCGAGGTGCACATCGAGGACAACAAAATCCCATCCATCGACTCCTCGCGGGCTAGGATAGATTTCCTCGAGCAATGCATTGCAACGTTCCAAAGCACAACAAGCCGCACTGAGGAATTACTCGAGCGTTTAGGATTATCCATCCGGATTACCTCGGCGACCGACTTGATTGCAATTCGAGAACAACTCGCAAACCGTAAATCCTCTATCCATCAGACCAGACGTTCTTTGCTTAAACAAAGGGATGAAGCGAATCGCTGCATAGCGACGCTCCAACAGCACTTGCGGCATTACCAAGACTCGGTCACCTTTCTCAAAGTAAATCAAACAAAACTTCCGGAATCACTCGTATCCGTTCGTGATGCGATTTGCGATCACTTGCGTATTGACAAAACGGAACTGCCATTTTGCGCCGAGCTGATCGCAATCTCTCCTGATCAACAGGCTTGGGCTGATTCCATCGAACATGTGCTCCATGGGTTCGCTCGAAGTCTACTCGTTCCCGATTCACACTACCAACGCGTTTCTAGATACATCGAAGAGCATCAGCTAGTTGACTCCAAAGGACACGGACAGCGTGTCGTCTATTTGCGCATACCAACGTCTCCAGTATCGCCAACGACGAAGACGACACACGCCGAATCCAAAGCGTCGCGACTACCGGAAAAACTCCATTTCCGTGAACATGCCATGACAAAATGGCTTAAGGCTGAACTCACGAATCGATTCAATGTAGTTGCTTGTGAATCGGTCGAAGAATTCCAGCGAACGGTCCCGCCAGCAATGACGATCCATCGTCATTTTAAAATCGGGCCCCATCGCCATGAGAAAAATGACCGCACAACAAATGATGGCCACAGTAAACACCAGCATGGATTGCATGTACTAGGGTGGAGAACTAGCGATGCAATCGACGAACTGCGTCGATCCATCGCGACCGATAACGAGAAACTAGACTACTTTTCCCGGGAAGCCGAACGACTTTCTCAGGAGGAAGAGCAACTGGTAGGTGAATTGGTAGCAATCGATCAATTGCTACCCCTCGAACCCGTTTATTTTGAACAACTCGCTGAATACGAGGCTGAGTTGGAGCGAATCCGGTGTTTTGTTGCCATCCCAGATCTCCAATCGGATGCTGCTGGGACATGGAAAGACCGCGTTGAAATCCTTCGCCATGAAGTTGCCCGTCTGCAGGATGAGCGCGATGAGCATCTTGGGAAGCGAACTCAATGGGCCCTCGAGTCGAGCCAAGGTGCGGCTTTGTTGAAACGTGCTCAGCAACAGCTCGACTCCGCCGATGCATCTCCTCCAGGACCGCGTCAAGAAAATCTCAGGCGTGAATTGTTACGGGAAATCGACTCCAGATGGACATTAGAGGCTCTGCAATCTCAAGCCATGGAACGGGAAACCGAATATCGCAAGAGGTACGATCAAGCCCTTGAGAAACTTCTGCCGCTGAATAAGGAGCTCACGTCCCGGATGGCGCGGTACGTGCGCGCTTTCCCGGAGGCGGGAGAGGATCTCGATCCTGATGTGGCTTCCCTAGCTAGCTTCGAGGCACTGCACCAAAAACTCAAATCCGACGATTTACCCCGTTATGAGTCCCGTTTTAAGGATCGACTTAACGAAAAAGTTCTTCATGAAGTCGGCCTGTTTTATAGTAGCCTTGAAAATGATCGCCAGGAGATTCGCGAGAAACTCGAGCAACTGAATCAGGCACTTCGTCAACTGGAGTGGAAGCCCGGAACGCACATGCGGCTAGAAGCAATCGACGCCTCAGATCGCGAAATACGAGAGTTCCGGAAGGAACTAACGAACTGCCTCGACCGCACACTCGATGCCTCACCTGAATCAAACGAGGAAAGTTTTATCAAAATCGAAAAACTAATCGGGAAATTGCGGGATCCCGCCGCTGAGCGATGGCGAGACAAAGTTGTAGATGTCCGAAATTGGTTCAGCTTTGCTGCTCGCGAAATCGTAACCGCGACAGGAGAATCCCGAAGCTACTACGAGGGAGGCAGTGGACAAAGCGGTGGAGAAAAAGGGAAACTCGCTTTCCTAGTTTTGGTCGCCGCCATAGCATACCAATACGACTTAGATCCAAACCGAATTGAGGGGAATCGATTTCATTTTGTTATGGTCGACGAGATGTTCTCGCGAAGCGACGACGCCCATGCGGAATATGCCCTCGACTTGTTCCATCGATTTGGACTCCAACTCCTCATCGTCGCCCCATTGGATGCCAAGGTTCGCGTTACGGAACCGTACGTTGGCACCTATATTCAGGCACTAAAAGACAAACAGACCAATCGAAGCTCGTTGGTTACCATCACTGCTGAGCAGATCGAAAAGAAATCGATCGACCTGCACTAAGAGATCGAAACATGCACTCAGTCCATGAGTGCGAGCTCTGAATGGACTATGGCAACTTGCCTGCCTAGTACTCAAGAACGCGGGGCAGTTTTTTCGCCGCTTCGATCCAGCTGGTGATCTCCGCCAAGCTTGGGGGTTGCCGGGTATTCTTCTTCTCGTTGTTGACAGCAGATACTTTGGTATGCAGATTCTTCGGAACACGCGTTGCTAATTCGACGACGGTATCCACCCCTGCCGCTTCGAGCAGCTGCGAATATTCCGAACTGACTCCTTGAACCCGGTACAAATCTGCCATATTTGCAAACTTGAGAATCCACTTCTCGCTGATCCCAGTTTTCTCGGCCAAGCTCTTGCGTTGCTTCGGCGTCTTGGTGGACTTGAGAAGACCGTCGGTATCCTCGATACCAACCGCCAAGAACTTCTCCCTGCGAACAGGTCCGATTCCTTCCACATCATGGATCTTGTGATTCGCCACCGCTGCTAGCTCCTATTGAATCGAGGCAAAGTCATTGACATTTCGACCTTACTTCCGACCGACGTATCCCATCGCTCGCGAGTCAAAGTATCAGGAATGCGTTGAGAAACAAGCATGGATGCATGTGATCAAGCTGCGAAAATGGCTAAGTCATGAGCCGATTGGATCGAAGTG
>VGZN01000048.1 GCA_016872635.1 Planctomycetota bacterium
CGGCCGGCAGGGCCATGGGCCTTGCTGATTTTGGGCGTAATGCAACCTCTCCATTTTACGCAACCGGAATCTTTGAGGGGCGATAAACCGGCTAAACTCCAGATTGTCCCATCCTCAGAGGGAGTCGAACGCCTGAAAAATCGTCAATATCAGGATATTTAGAAGAAGTTAGGTACCATCGGCTCGAGCTGGTAGAATGCTATGATCCACCCTTGCTCCCCCCACCCACGACTATGCTCCGAAACCTCGAGCCCGCACATCGACTTACCCCTACGTGGCTAATCGGCTCGGCCTGCATCGTTCTTGTAACGCACTTTGCCTCTTTCAGTGAGGCTCAGCAGGTTGACTTTGTTCGGGACGTGCGGCCCATTTTGGAAACCCACTGCTACTCATGCCACGGGCCGGAAAAGCAAAAATCAAGCTTGCGCTTTGATGTGAAATCCGCAGCCATGCACGGCGGTGAAAATTATGGTCCATGCATCGTCCCGGGGGATCCATCCTCAAGCCCTCTGATCGAACTCGTGACCAGCGATGATGTTCAGGAACGCATGCCCCCACAAGGTCCTCGATTGCCCGAGGAGCGGATTCAGATCCTATCGCGTTGGATCGAACAAGGTGCCACATGGCCGGACGGAATCGATACGACGCAACTGAGAGATCCCAAAGAGCATTGGAGTTTCCAAACCATCCGCTCGTGGGCAGAGGAGCATACCATCGACTCTTGGGTCGAAGCGAAATTAAGTGAACTCGGATTGGCAATGGCTCCCGAGATATCTCCTGAAGGATGGTTGCGACGAGTGACGCTCGATCTGCACGGACTCCCACCATCTCGCGAGGAGTTGACGGTGTTTCAGCAACGCTTTGTACAAGCAGTATCGGGGGATCCAGCGACCCGAGAGTCATCGATTCTTTCGTTGTACGCAACAGCCGTCGATGCGTTGCTGGACTCTCCACGTTTTGGTGAACGATGGGCTCAGCATTGGCTCGATGTAGTTCGATATGCGGACACCCATGGCTTTGAGGTTAACACCGAGCGCCCGAATGCGTGGCATTACCGCGACTACGTGATCGATGCAATCGCGCGCGATACTCCTTTCGATCAGTTTATTCGCGAACAGATCGCTGGGGATACCATGGACCAGGATACCGCGACAGGATTCTTGATCACGGCATCGGTTCTCTTGCCAGGACAGATAGGTGCGGATGAGCCCAGCAAACGATTGGCCAGACAGGACGCTTTGGACGAGATTGTTGTGAATGTAGGGCAAAGCTTCCTTGGTCTGAGCATCGGATGTGCTCGATGCCACGACCACAAATTCGATCCGATTAGTCAGTCCGACTATTACGCGATGCAATCGTTTGTCGCAGGGGTTGAGTACGGCGATCGAGAGGTGCGTTCGCGAGAGTCCGATGCGAGGAGAAAAAAGGCGGAGTCACTTGCGGAAAAAATAGCGGATATCGACGCGCAATTCATGCGATTGGAGCCGCTGGCACGGTCGATGGATGTTCCTGTTTCCCCACCGGATCCACAAAAAAATGAGGAACGATTTGAGCCGCGTTCGGCAAAATGGGTGCGCATGGACATCGACGATGCTAACGTGCATCCTTCGTTGGGATTGATCGAACCGTGCATTGATGAGTTTGAGATTTGGACGGACGAGCAAGAACCTAAAAATATCGCTTTGCAGACCGAGGGGGCGCGTGTCACTGCTTCGGGAAGCCGAGAATCCGCAATCCATCAGTTGCAGCATATTCATGACGGAGTCTACGGCAATTCACACAGTTGGATGAGCGATCAAGCTGGAAAAGGTTGGGTACTATTCGAACTGCCACGGCCCACTCGCATCGCAAGAATCGTTTGGGGGCGGGATCGCGAAGGTCAATTCCAAGATCGATTGGCCACTGCATACCGAATCTCAGTGGGTTTAGAGCAGGATACGCTCGAAATGGTTGCCTCCAAAGCCCCCCTTCGAGCCAGTGTCCAACCCAAGCGAAACACGGAACGCATCCCACCTACCCAGGCGAAAAAAATTCGATTCACTGTCTTGGAAACGAACCGGCTCGAACCGTGCATCGATAAACTTGAGGTCTTTAACCGAGAAAATATGAACGTCGCGCTCGATAGCCGTGGCGCCATCGCGACGTCGGCTGGGGATAACATCGATCCGGGACGCCATGAACTCAGGTTTATCAACGATGGTCAGTTTGGTAACAGTAGTAGCTGGATGTCGAACGAGGTTGGTAAGGGATCGGTCACGATTACCTTGCCTCGCGTCGAAACCATCGAACGTATTGCTTGGGGACGAGACCGCCAAGGGCAATTTACCGATCGATTGGCAACCCAGTACCTCATCGAGATCGCCGACCAAGAAGGTAATTGGAAATCCGTTGCTGGCTCCAGCGATCGAACCCCATACAATCCAGATGTAAAGCCCGATGCAGCGATCGCTCCGTCGGCGTTCGGATTATCTCCCGACGAAGTTCGATTGGCCGAATCGTTGCAGCAGGAACGCAAACGATTAGAAACGGAGCGGAATAGCATCCTGGAATCGCTCAAGGCCTTCGCAGGGATCTTTCGAGTACCCGATACGATTCGCGTATTGCATCGCGGGGATCCGGAACAACCCAAAGAAGTAGTGGCACCGCAAATACCATCTTTTTTCAGAGAGGCAAGTTCGAAGGGCGCGAACGCAGGAGCGAAGGGTTTAATATCGGCTGTGATAGCTCACGATGCACCGGAACGGGAGCGGCGTGTTGCGCTGGCCCATTGGATCACGTCTCCTGAGAATCCACTTACCCCGAGGGTGATCGCGAACCGCATCTGGCAAGGCCATTTCGGAGTGGGACTGGTATCGACACCCAACGACTTCGGAATGAACGGCTTGCCACCCTCCCATCCTGAATTGCTCGATTGGTTAGCTCGTGACTTGATGAGTTCGGGTTGGTCGATGAAGCAACTTCACCGCAAGATCGTGCTTTCGAAAGCTTATCGCCAGTCGAGCCTCAATAATTCGGTGGCTGCGCGCATCGATGCCGATGCGAAGTTGTTGTGGAGGTTCCCGCGACGTCGCTTGGAGGCGGAAGTAATCCGTGATTCAATCCTCGCTGTCAGCGGCAAACTCGACTTCAAGATGTATGGCCGAGGGTACGATCTCTTCGACCAACGTGGGGGATTGAGTGGCTTCAAACCGGTCGAGTCCTTTTCAGGTGAGGGGCTGCGGCGCATGATCTACGCGCACAAGGTCCGTCGGGAACGCGAATCAGTCTTCGGTGCATTCGATTGTCCCGACGCGGGGCAAAGTACCGGGCTCCGGAGGGCATCAACAACACCCATCCAGGCGTTGAACCTGTTTAATAGTCGTTTTACGTTGGAGCAATCGGCGGCCTTTGCCGAGCGGATTCGATCGATTGCTTCGCGAGGCGACGGGGGTTCAGTTCACGTTGATGATCACATCGCTCAAATCCGTATTGCATACCAGTTGGCATTATGCCGTGAACCCACAGAGATGGAGATCGCAGATGCGTTACCGGTCGTCGCTACTTATTCGTTGGAGGTACTTTGCCGAGCATTGTTCAATAGCAATGAATTCCTTTTTTTTCCTTAGCCATCGTTCCCTGTAGCCAGTTGATTCCATCATGTTTCGAAGGATCGCGTCCGGATTCCAAAACCCACTGCTCGATCGGCGGCGTTTTCTTGGCGATGCGTCGTCGGCACTCAGTGCCTTAGCGCTTGCAAGTTTACTCGACCGCGACGGTATGCTCACAGGGCGAGTCGGAGCGGATGAGATCGATCCTGCGAACCCTTATGCACCTCGCTCTACCCATTTCCCAGCCAAAGCAAAAAATGTGATTGTGATTTTTTGTGCTGGGGCGGTCAGTCAATTGGAGACGTGGGACTACAAGCCCAAATTGATCGAATGGGATGATAAACCACTACCAGGTGGACCTTCAGTAACGTTCCAAGGTCCCGCGGGGAATCTCGCGAGGCCACAATACGATTTTCGTCAGCGTGGTGAGACGGGCAAATGGGTCAGTGATCTGATCCCGCACTTGGCGGAGTTGACTGACGACATCGCCTTTGTCCATTCATTGACTAGTAAATCCAATACGCATGGACCGGCGGAAAATTTTCTTTCGACCGGCTTCAATCTCGATGGTTTTCCAAGCCTCGGTGCATGGGTTACCTACGCATTGGGAAGTGAATGCAGCGATTTGCCCGCATACGTGGCGATCCCCGACCCTCGAGGTGTGCCGCAGAATGGGTCTAACAACTGGGGGCCTGGATTTCTCCCAGCGGCATTCCAAGGGACAACCATGTCTTCGATCGATCCGGTACGCCACTTGGTTGCACCTGGTGTGAGCGCCGAGGCGAATCGTGCAGCACGTGAACTTCTGGAGAAAATGCATGCCCGTAATCTGGAGCAGAATCCAGGTGACGTCCAACTGGCGGCTCGGGTCGCTAGTTATGAGTTGGCTGCACGGATGCAACTGAGCGTTCCGGAAATCAGCGATCTAAGTACTGAGCCGGATCATGTCTTGAAGGCATACGGGGCTGACGATCCGAGCCACAAAGAGAAAGCTGCGTTTGCAAAGAACTGCATCTTAGCGCGTCGGTTGGTGGAACGGGGTGTCCGCTTTGTTCAGTTGTTCAATGGCGCGTACGCGAGCGCTGGAAAACTCAACTGGGACGGTCATAGCGACCTCAAGGCCCAGTACGATGTGCATGCATCGATCCTCGATCAGCCAGCGGCGGCGCTCATTCGAGACCTGAAGTCGAGAGGACTGCTCGAGGAAACGTTGGTCGTGTGGTGCACGGAATTCGGACGGATGCCGTTCTTTCAAAAAGGTGCCAAAGGGCGCGATCACAACCCTGACGGATTCACATGTTGGATGACTGGAGCCGGGGTCAAGGGTGGCGTCAGTCACGGAGCTACGGACGAACTGGGGGTTAAAGCCGTAGAACAAGTCCATCCTCTTTACGATTTCAATGCTACGATTTTGCATCTATTGGGTTTGGACCACGAACGGTTGACCTTTGAGCACAACGGGATACAACGTCGTCTAACGAATGTCGAAGGAAACGTTATTCGCGAACTTCTAGTCAGTTAAACCTGTGAGTCAACTTTGTCTCCGAATGAAAACGCTTCGAAGCCGTGGGCTGCTTGCTACCGTTCGACTCTACTCGAAGATGTTATTCCGTTTTGGCTACGCCATGGATGGGATCGGGAGAAAGGTGGGTTCATCACTTCGCTCGATCGCGATGGACGAATTGTCGACACGGACAAATCGATCTGGTTTCAAGGCCGCTCGGCGTGGATGTTTGCGACCCTTTACAACACCGTTTCGCCTGAGTCTGAATGGCTAGCTGCGTCGCAAAGCGCCTTTGATTTCCTGCTGCGACATGGTGCTACAGTGTCCGCAGTGGGTCTGGCAAGTTGTACTTTACGGTGACCCGCGATGGGAATCCGCTTCGGATGCGACGGTATCTTTACAGTGAAGCGTTCGCCGCCATTGCCGGAGCCGCACTCGCGCGGGCTACTGGTGATGGTCGGTATGCGATCGAGTCGATCCGGTTCTTTGATGTATTTCTCAGACCCTTCCGGGATCCGAATTGCATTCCCCCCAAAACCGATCCGAATACGCGGCCCATGAACGGGATCGGTCATTTCATGATCTGCATGGCTACCGCCCAAGAACTGCGAGTTAATCTCGGTGATCCGATTGTCGATGGACGATCCTGCACTGAATGGATCGATTGGTGCATTGAGAACATTGAGAAGGATTTTTACAAGCCCGATATCAAAGTCTTGATGGAGACGGTCGGTCCTAACGGTGAAGTACTCGATCATTTTGATGGACGACAGCTCAATCCTGGACACGCGATTGAATGCGCTTGGTTTATCCTGCATGAGAGTCGTCACCGTGGGAATGCAAAGTATCGGGAAATGGGACTTGAGATTCTCAACTGGATGTGGGACCGTGGCTGGGATTCGGAATATGGAGGGCTTTACTACTTTCGTGATGTCTTTGGATTACCAGTTCAAGAATACTGGCATGACATGAAGTTCTGGTGGCCTCATTGCGAAGCCATCATCGCCACGTCGCTGGCATCGATCATGACCGACGATCCAAAGTATGCGTCGTGGCATCAACAAGTCCATCAGTGGAGTTTTCGAAACTTCGGTGATCCAGAGCACGGAGAATGGTATGGATATCTCCACCGGGATGGTCGTGTTTCCAATTCACTGAAAGGGAGTTTATGAAAAGGCCCCTTCCATTTGCCCCGTATGCTCTGGTACTGCTGGAAACTATGGGAGGAACACGAAGCATGCCGCGTGGGATAATCGGTCTCGTAGTAACGCTAGGTGTCGTGCTCGGAGTATTCCCGTACTCGCTGGCATTTTCACAAGAAGTATGGTCGCAGAAACCATCTATTCCTGATCGCGAAGGATTCGCTAGTCCGATTGCAGGGGTCAGTCACAGAGCTCTTTTGGTTGCAGGGGGGGCGAATTTTCCCGACGCTAGGCCATGGGAAGGTGGCAAAAAGGTTTACTACGATCGAATTTTTATGCTAGGTGACGAAAAGAATCGATCGGATAGCGGGCAGGCGAAGCCATTGGAACCTGTAAGCGGCCGCGTCGGGGACTGGCAAGAAGTCGGGCGATTGCCCCGCCCCATGGCCTATGGCGTGAGTGTCACTTGGCGTGATCGAGTTCTTTGTGCTGGAGGAAATGATCAAGATCGATTATTCGACGAGGTGTTCGCGATGGAGTGGCTCAATGGCAAGGTTGTCGTGACGCCACTCCCGAGTCTACCTATTCCATTGACAAACGCGTGTGGAGTATTGCTCGGCGATGTATGGATCGTGTGTGGGGGCATCGAACACCAAGCCGACCAAATCACGACCAACCATGCGTGGCAGATTGATTTAGCGAAACCAGCACCCCGTTGGGAAGCTATCGATCCGATTCCTGGGCCGACGCGCATGCTAGCCATGAGCGCTGTAGGAGACGGTTCGTTTTGGGTGATCGGCGGTGTTGAGTTAAAACCCGATGAATCCTCGCCTGCCAATAACCGCTCGCTCAAGCGGCATTATCTCAACGATGTCTATCGGTGGAGCGGCAATCGAGGTTGGAGCCGTGCTGTGGACCCGCCGAAGACTCTTGCAGCAGGACCAACACCTTGCCCGAGCGATACAACAGGGATTTATGTTGTTGGTGGAGATGACGGCTCGCAAGTTGGCATAGTACCATCGGACCACCAAGGGTTTTCAAAAGAGTTGCTCCGATTGGATTTCAAGAGTGGTTCCTGGAAACGTGCGGGTGTAATTCCTGCGCCCCGCGTCACAGTGCCATGTGTCCAATGGTCGGATGGCTGGGTCATTGCGAGTGGCGAGAAGCGACCGGGGATACGCTCCCCCGAGGTGTGGCAATTGGTTTTACCGTGACAGTTCGAATGGTTCGAATGCAAAGTATTAAGCTATCCTCCTAACGGTCTCGTCCCGACTCAAGGCCAGTGGAGGCCGCACATTGCAATGAAGGAGGAAATCGAAGGAAGGCTCGCGAAGTTGATAACAGCCGATAACAGCCGATATCAGCCGGCGAGGTCGAGTAAGAACGAATGGCCAACAGCAAAAAAAAGGTTAATGATCCTTTGACTCCGCTCGATGATCGATGGGGGATCCTACCCACGAATCGGCTTCAACTGGCTATACTGTCCGGTCACTAAAAGCACTTGAGCGTCGACGGAACCTCCTTGTTTTATGGCAACTACGAATCCTTACGAGCCGATGAATGAAGAGGACAATCCGGGGTTGACCAAGACCGCTTGGTTCGCGGTTGTTTTGCTGATGCCGGTTGCGCTTTTAAATTATCTCGATCGACAAATGATGGCGTCGATGCAAAGTTCGGTGATCGCGTCCATTCCTGATTTCGCGGAGGCGGACAATCCGCAAGCGATGTGGGGGTTCATGCTGGGGCAATTCAAGTGGGTGTATGCCGGCTTTAGCTTGCTCGGTGGAATCGTGGCGGACCGCTTCAGTCGTCGCTGGACGGTAGCGATTAGCTTGCTTGTTTGGTCGATGATCACGTGGTGGACTGGGCAAGTCACGTCGTATCAAGAATTGCTTTGGGCGCGGTCGTTGATGGGGGTGAGCGAAGCCTTTTACATTCCAGCGGCCTTGGCGTTGATCGTTGAGTTGCACGCCGAAGGGACGCGATCGCGGGCTGTCGGAATGCATCAGATGGCCATATACCTTGGCGTCATCGCTGGAGGATTTGGGGGCTATATCGCGTCGAATCCCGATTTGGGGTGGCGTTGGGCGTTTGTGGCCAGTGGTATCGTTGGGATGACGTATGCCGTGCCGTTGCCATGGTTGCTGGGGCGATCGATGGCGAGCCATTCACGGAAGTCTAGTGCCGACGCAGAGACAAACGAGCGAGAACCGGGGTTGCCGCCTGCGGTTCGAGATGGCGGGTGGTCGCGTACTTTGCTGGGCAACCCGTCGTTTGTTCTGTTGGTGTTGTATTTCACGTTGCCCGCGATGGCAGCGTGGATCGTGCGCGACTGGATGCCGGCGATTTTGAAAAAGGAGTTTGGGATCGGGGAAGGGCAAGCGGGTGTGTCGGCCACCTTGTACTGGCAATTGGCGGCGATCGCGGGCGCATTGTTCGGGGGGTGGATGGCTGACCGTTGGATGCAAGTCAGTCACCGCGGTCGCATCTACACGAGTGCGATTGGCGTGGGGTTGATCGTGCCTGCGATCTTTGGGGTAGGTAATGCGACCAGTTTGATGATGGCGATCGGTTTCTTGATTTTGTTTGGCATCGGCTGGGGGTTGTTCGATGGCAACAACATGCCGATCCTTTCGCAGATTGTCCCTTCTGCATATCGCGCGACGGGCTATGGCGTAATGAATTTCGTCAGCATCAGTTGTGGTGGGCTGGCGGATTGGGGGTTTGGAATGCTGCGCGATGCGAAGGTACCACTCAACCGAAGTTTTGGAGTCTTTGCATTGCTAGCCGTCGTGTCGATTGGGCTGGTGTTGTTGATTCGGCCGAAGCCAGAGGGCAACGAGAACACCGCGGAGCGAGCTTCGTAATGCTCAGGGCGTAGCCAGCTTCGCCAGAAGGTGGAGGATCGTGCAGTACAAAGCGAATCTGCTCGAGGGCCGCTGCTAGATCATGGCCTTGGATAGTGGGGTACGATGTCGAAGGAGAACTCGTATGAGGTGAGATCGGGGTCGTCGGCATTGAGTGCTTGGCTAGTTGGATGACCCGCAGCATCGAATACGAATCTGGCTTTGCCTGACGAACCCCCGATGGAGAGATAGTAAGTACCTGGTAGCAGGCCGTCTTGTTTCCATTCTGAGTTGGACGCCGTGAGGCCATCTTGATAGTGCAAAATCTCGCCCGATGAAGAAGCAAGGGTCGCGGTCATCGGTTCGGTGAAGTCTGGGTCGAACTGAAATCTCAGTCGCACGGAGATGGGGGCCTGTAGTGCTGCAGCCACATCGCTTTCCCCGTTCCAAGTGAATTTCTGGAGCGGAAATTTGGGGGATTCGATCATCCATTGACCTTCGAGGAGGGTGACTTCGGAGAGTACGAGTTTTCCGTTTTCGTCGGTCGTTCCTTGGTATAGGAAGCGATCTTTATATAGGTGAGAGAGAAAGTCGCCCGGGGCGGATCGGAAAAGTCTGACCGTCGCATTGGAGACCGGAGCGCCTTGTGTGTCGACGACGGCGATCCGGACTTCGCCCGCCGGTGCGAATTCAAAGAGTACGGGATCGGCATCCTGCGCATCTTCGTCCGGCATGGGCTCGACGGGATCGACAAAGACATCCCGATACCCCGGAGTAGAGAGGAGCAATCGGTAACTGCAGCCCAACGACAATCCGCTGAAGAGGAAGTGTCCGTCATCGCTGGAGAAGTGAATTCCGATGGACTTGTAGGACGCAGCAAATCCCGCTTGCCTCCGTCCGGATGTGGTCGGTTGAACGCGGAGTATGAAGTCCTGGCAAGGCGAACCATCGGGCAAGACCGCTCGACCGCGGAGCACGGCTGGTAACAGTTTTTTCGCTGGTGCGAGAGCTGCCATCTTTACAACTCCATGTGGCGGCTCACGATGCTTTGGGGTGACTAAAAAGTCGGAGGTTGCGTCGGGTGTTCCTTGGAATTCGACATAAGCATCTTGCGAAAAGGCCACTCGATCGTCGCCATGAGAGAAGGCGCTAACCATCGCCTTGCGGTCGATCCGCAGGCCGCCCAGTGCGTAGGAACCATCCTCGGTCGTAAATGATTGCCCCAGGGTGAGGATGGCGCTTTCGCACGTTCCGGAGGATACCGAGTTCCAAGGTACGGGTTGCTCTTCGGGATCGCGTACGTGGCCGCGGACGGTACCACCTTCGGATAGAGAGTACGAGAACGCATAGTCGCGGTCTTCGAACAAATCGACCATGGCATAGCGAAATGCGTGACCGGGAGCACTGACGCCTAGGTATTGGATGGTGGGTGCGAGACCTTTTACCAAACAAGTGCCGGGAGCATCGCTGCGAAGGATACGGCCATCTTGGGTATGGACGGTGAAGTGGTCGATCGGACGATCGGTATCGGACGATTGGGTGTTGACTAGGATCGTTGGGTTAGCGGCGATGGCAGGTTTTGCCTCAAAGACGCTGAGACGCAGACTGCGACCGGGTTCTAAATGCAGTTCGAATCCTTGAGGCGATGGATCTCGCAACGGGCGGCTGTATTCATTGTCCTTGAAGGCCGTCACTACCCAGTTCACCGAACCGATCTGTTCGGCGGTGGACAGGTCGATTTCGAATTTACCATCGGCGCGAGTCCACGTTCGTTCTCGCATTGGGATGCGACCAAAGATTCCCGAGAACCAAACCTCAGCATTGGCTGCGGGTTTTCCATGGCTATCGAAGACTTGGCCCGAGTAGGTCTGCGTCTGCGACTCTGTCCACTGAAACCGGATGCCGGGGAGGTTCGCATCAGCAGAGGCAAATGCGAAAGAGGAATCATTCTGTTCGAGCCAGTGGCCGTTCCACGTTGTTGGGGACTGTGCCAGCGCAGATGCGATGAGGAAAAGGGCAGCACAAATCGTAAGGCTCATTTGGTGGAGACGTGTCATGACAGCGATCCCATGCGAGGCGATATCACCGGAAGAAGTTTGCATTGTAGCGGTAAAGTTAGCGGACGCGAAAAAGGTGAACCAGTCATTTCATCGCTTTAGGACGGCACACTTTTAGATCGGTTGGATCCTCTGTTTAAGAACCATGCGAGCATTTCGAGCGATGGTTTTATGAAACATATAGAAACCGAAAGCACAGAGTTTCTAGGGATGCGGGTTTAGGGTTTGGACTGCGTCTCAGAAGTCGGTGCAGCTTGGATCCAGCTTTCGTCGAACTCCGCGTGTTTCATGCTTTTGCCCCCTTCGACGAAGTAGCTATAGATCGCGTGCAACCGATCGTCGGAGGATTGGATGATGGCTGGATAGTGGTACGAGCCGGAGGGGTGGTCTTCGAGATGGCGTGTGTACGTCCAAGTGCGACCTTCGTCGAGGGAGAGAGACACTGCCAATCGATTGCGGCCTTGCTGGGTGTCGTTGTAGATCAGGACCCAATGGCCATTGCTCAGACGTACGGCATCGAGGCCCGATCCGGGGTTGGATAAATCGCTCGCTTCGACCGCTCCCCAGGATTCACCTTCATCGGTCGAAGTGCACACGCGGATGGTACGAGTGAAACCGTTCTCGCGCATGTAAGCGACGAGGGTTCCATCATTGCGGCGCAGGACGCTGGGTTGGATGTTGCCGAAGCCGATCAGCGGCTTGCTGGCACGCCACGTTTGTCCAGCATCATCGCTGATAGCCATCAAGGAAAACGAGTACGTGTCGCTGTAGAGTGGCAGGAGCAAACGGCCCGAGGGAAGTTGTGTGGGTTTGCAGCGGGGTTGCCAGCCGAGGCGTTGGTAGAGCTTATCGGCTAGACGCGATCGGACTTCATCGATTTCCGTTTGGAGTTTGGCAGGGAAGGGTTTTGGGGCATTTGCGACCAAGGCATCGAGCAAGGGGAGGGCGGTGGGGCTGAAGTCATCGGGCTTGAGCCACAAACTGGATCGGGAGTTCCAAGCAGGCGAGCCCGTGCCGGCGGGGTTTTCTGACGTGAGTTGTTGGGTGATGCAGGATTCCCAGGTATTGGCCAAGACGAGCGGCCAAAACAGATGCAACGTTCCCGAGGGAGCGACCCACATGCAGGTATTGCCATCGGGGAAGCCAGGAGTATCGACCATGACAAAAGGTTCAGACCAAGCCGTAGCGCCGCGCGGTTTGCGGGCACCGTAGACGGCGACATCGTCGGCTTTGCGTTCGCCGGAGCCTCGGTACCACGAAGCCAGCAACTCGCCGTCGGCCAGTTCGACGATGCCGGGGGCGTGGTTGTGTTGTGGGTGCAGCGAAAAGATCAATTCTGAGGAAAAGAATGGCTCATCCGCCATCGCCGACGAAATCATCCAAAGGGAACTGAGAAGAGTCGCGATCACGCATAGCGTTTTAAGTCGCCAATCGTGGATTGAAGAGATTCGACGATTTTTGAGGGGGTGGTGATTGATGTTCATGCGAAGGTAACTGGTGGCAGAGTCATTGCGGACCTGGAGCGAATTCCCCTTTACTTTAAACGTTGAAGTCCCGTGCAGGGGAATCGGGAGCGTACTTTGGGTGATTTAAAATTTGGGTGATTTAAAAGTCGTGTTCAGCGATCGAAAAACGCTTGCAAACAAAGCTGGAAGGAGGAGAAAGCTTGACGGTTGTAAGGCCGGCTTCGTGCGAGGATCTCGATAAACCTTTCTGCTTATTAAGGTTTTCCTGCGGGAGTGGGGCGAGCATCTCGATACATGAGGGTGGATTCTGCCCGACGCCTTGGATCGAAACCGAGCGATGGATCGCGAAGTGCTCCGTTTGAAATCAGCTACGAAACTCAACCGTCGCCAAGCGGTCCGTATTGGATTGGTAGCAATGGTCGCTGGATTCTCTGCGCGTGTATCCAGTGCTGACGAACGTACGAATCTGGCCTCGACGATCAAACGTATTGCAAAACCTGAATCGGCATTGCGTCAGCGGGCGGATCCGCGACTACCGGCAAAGCGTGCATCAGTTTGGGGGGAGTCTGTCGACGCCGATCGATCGCCTACTCCATTCCGTTCCCTCCGATTCACCGTGGGTCTTTGATGTATTGATGATCGGCTCTGGGTATGGGGCGAGTATCTGCGCAGCGAGGCTTGCCTCGAAGCTACGCCCTGGTAGACGACTTGGGATTTTCGAGCATGGGAGAGAGAGAATCCCAGGGGAGTTTGGAAGCAATCTTGCAGCGCTGTTGGGTGAGTCGATGCGTCCGGTCTTTCGAAGCGACAAGCGAAGTCTCAAGAACCCGCTTGGGCTGATCGATTTGCGACAAGGGGACGATGTCTCAGTCATGAGTGCGAGCGGATTGGGTGGCACCTCGCTCATCAATGCCAATGTGGCGATACGACCTGATCGCGACGTCTTCTCGCAGCTCAATTGGCCATCATTTCTAAAGAACCGAGATTTCCTGGATCCTTATTTCGATCGAGTTGCGTGCGAACTTGGGGTGCAGCAAGATCCTGTTGACCATACCGCCAAGATGCGAACACAGCGAATTGCGGCGGAGAATCTTCGGGACTGTGGCGCAATCTATGAAGCAGCAGCGATAACGGTGACACGCGGTGCTGGCTGCTCGCTACCAATTCTGAATCGGCACGGGATGCTGCAACGACCGTGCACCGATTGCGGCGATTGCATGACAGGATGCAACATCGGAGCGAAGAACTCACTCAACTACAACTACATACCGATGGCCAAACGGGCGGGAGCAGAGATCTTTACGCAAACCGAGGTGACTCACATCGAAAAACGTGAGGGTTACTATCGCGTTCATTTCGTCTATCACTGCGAGGTAGATGGAAACCCGGTGCCCGTGTCAGGAACGACAACGGCGCGAATTGTGGTGTTCGGGGCTGGGTCCGTGGGGAGTACGGAACTGCTGCTGACATCCCAGGACATGAATCTACAGCTGAGTGCTCAGGTAGGATGTTCTTTCAGTGGAAACGGGGACATCTTAGGTGTGATTCATCGCGTAGGTCCGACAACGCGAAGTGGTGGCTTTGGAGCTGTGGAAACCAATGGTCGCAAAACCGGGCCAACGATTCAGTCCAGCATCTCGTTTCCACATCGCCCCAACGTCTTGGATCGTGTGGTTGTTCAAGACGGTGGTGTTGCCAAGGCTTATGTCGCTGCGATGACCATGATCGGCATGGATTTTCAAATCGATCATACACAGATTGTGCTCGTGTCGGGGCACGATGGTTCTGAGGGGCGAATCATTCTTGATACAGATGGGGGGGCAAGTATTGTTTGGCCGAATCTTTACCATCACCCAAGAAGAAAGTTCAACGAGGATCAAATACGCCTCGTTGCTAGCGCGATCGGAGGCAATTATCGAGAAATGCTTCCATGGAAAGGAAAGGTCGGGACCGTACATCCGCTGGGTGGTTGCGTCATGGCGGATACACCCATGGCGGGAGTCACGAATCACAAGGGGCAAGTTTTCGACGGTCGCGGTGGAGGTGAGGTCGGTGCAGATGGAGAGTTTGCCATCCACGAGGGACTTTACATCGTTGATGGCGCGGTGGTACCTACATCGTTGGGGGTGAACCCCTTGTTGACGATTTCAGCGATTGCCGAGCGAACCGCTGATTTGATGAGTCGGGAACCGAAATACGGAGACTTGTTTGCTGCTTGAGGTGGCTCTGACAGCCCTTTATTCAACCACCGCCGAGCCCATCATCGCGGTGCGTTTACGAAAAAACCCAGCTAGGAGCTGGGCTTTAACGTTTGCATGTGGGTGGTAAACACTAACCTAGTGACCCCGACGGGAGTCGAACCCGTGTTACCGCCGTGAAAGGGCGATGTCCTAGGCCTCTAGACGACGGGGCCTGAATGCAAACTCGACGCGAAAGTTTAAGGGTCGATTGCCAAGTGTCAAGCCTGAAAAAAATTGAGTGAGAGTGTTGGCGAATCCGCCCAAGGAGCAAAAGTTCCCACCCGCTAAATTACTTGGTCTCTTCCGTCGTCGCTTGAGGGTCATTTCCCTCAGCGCTTCGCTGGATTGCGTCGTAGACTTCACGACGATGTACCGGCACCTCGCGTGGTGCCTCAACGCCCAGTCGTACCTTGTCACCACGAATCTCAACCACGACGATCGTGATTTCGTTGTTGATGACGATGCTCTCGTTCTTTTTTCGAGACAAAACTAACATGACTTCCCTTCCTCCAATTGCTGGGAGATTTTCCCAACTCCTCACCTCTTGAGTCAGTAGACGGCTTCGTCGACGATGTAAGTCGTGGAGTTCCAACAGCCTACGGTGCTATATCTCTCACTCAACTCTAAACCCAACCCCCAGTCAGTCAAGAAAAACCAAACTCTGTCAAGCGGATTTTTTTCAAAAATTCCAATAGCTCTGCTAATCTTAGCCTAACCGTTATTTTTTAAGACAAGCAACGTCACTTACAAAACCCATCAATTCGCCATGCAAGACGCGGTTTCGCACCAGAACGATCGGCACCGAAAGGTTGACATGCATGGAGTTGGCCTCAACGGGCGTGAACTCGGCGTTGGACGGAATTGGAGCCGGGGGTTCTGGATCGATTGGTTGGGGGTGCTTGTCGTTTTCTTTGTTTACGCCGGCGAGATGGTGCCTGGAGTGAATGAACCCCATTACTGGACAAAGTCAGCTCATTTTTGGGATTCAGATTTTTGTCGCAACGATTTATTTCTGGAATCCGGGAACGCCCACTGGTTGTTTTACGCGACCTTCGGAGGTTTGACGAAACTTGCGTCATTACCGATTGCTGTATGGATAGCACGGTTCGCGATGTGGATGGGGCTCGCCTGCGGATGGACCTGGATGATGCGATCCCTTTTGGTTGGAGTTCATTTATTGGGTTCCGCGGGATCGCGACCTGTGCGTTCCGAAGAATTGCCCTGGATCGCAACCTTGACGGCCTTGGTATGGCTAGCCGGCATGCACTGGGGTCATTGGGCCGGCGAATGGGTGGTCGGGGGTGCCGAGTCCAAAGTAGTTGCCTACGCCTTCGTTTTTGGTGCTTTTGGCTTCTTTTTCCGTAAGCAATGGACCTGGGGTTGGTTCTTGTTAGGGCTGGCGGCAGCGTTCCATGTGGTAACAGGTATTTGGGTGATTTTGGGTTCGTTGCTCTTAAGCTTTTTTCTCGATCGAGGGGATCTATCAGCATCGAACGAAGGATCGAGTTTCGTCGATACGGGAACCGCGGGGGCAAACGTGGGGAGTCGCAATCGCCTCTTTTCGCGTCTGGTTACATGGTTTCGTAAACACCGAATGGGGATTTTTTGGACAGCAATCGGGCTTTTGGTAGGTGTGTTGCCAGCCGTGTGGATTGACTGGGGATCTCCCCCCGAAGCGACCGCAGAATCGGCCGGAAAGCAGGTTTATGGAAGGTTGTCCCATCACTTGTCGCCGACCGCTTTTGCCTCGTATCGCTGGCAGTCGTTCGGAATTTTATTGCTGGTTGGACTGCTAATATTGCGCATGCTCGAGCGTAGCCACGAGCCCATGGAAACCGCAACCCAATCGAAGAATCCAGGAGAACAACACCCCGGAGGAAGCATGTCCGCTGGAAATGTTGGGCATAGAAAAGCATCCACCCAGGCAGGGATCCTAGGGTGCATGACAACGTGGCCGTTTGGACTGCAATGGTTGGTTGCTAACGCTTGGTTTGCAATCGGAATCGCGCTCATCGGATTGCTTGTCGATCTGTTCATCGGTAGTTGGGATCGTCCGTTGGCTGCGAAAATACTTCGTTTTTATTGGTTTCGATGGAATGATGTGGCATTGCCTATGGCCATTGCTGCGGGGTTGGCTGCGTTTGTGTATGGCGGTGTTGTTTATCACGGAAATGTTTATAACGGTGGTCAACATTCGACGGGTGTATCGCGGAGGTCACTCGGGGGGGCATCGCTACTTCGTGGGATGTTCTTAGTGGTGATGGTCGTCTCAGGCGTTTGGCTTCTCGCGACTCGCTACTTGGAGCACACGAGTGCGTGGATTCCGTTTGGGGATCGAGCGAGGTTGATTTCCAAGCTGGACACCGTTGATGTTCAGAAAAAGCATTACCGGGATTGGGTTGAGGTATGCGATTGGGTGCGTAAAAACACCCCAAAGGACGGCATATGGCTGACTCCGCGCAACCAACAGTCCTTTAAATGGCGGGCTCAACGCGCGGAATTGGCGGCATGGAAAGACATGCCCCAGGAT
>VGZN01000049.1 GCA_016872635.1 Planctomycetota bacterium
AGCGTTCACCTTCGGACGCGAAGATCTGCTTCCCGAGGTGTTTCAGCAGATTGTCGAAAGGCTCGATGCAGACGATCATCGTTTGCTCTCCCCATTCCAGTATTACCTGAACCGTCATATCGAACTCGATGGCGATGAGCACGGCCCGATGGCTCAGCGGTTGGTCATTGAATTGTGCGGCAACGATGAATTTCAATGGAGGAAAGCTGAACAAGCCGCGATCGATTCGCTTGTCGCGCGGAAGAAGCTTTGGGATGAAATGCTCACGGGTTGCAGCTAGTCGAAGGCTGAGGGAAATTTGGGACGTGCCCTCGGTGTAGGCTTGGTACTACGGGTCGAAACATGGATCCGTACTCAGGGGTCTGTATCGAAGCCAAACTCCCTTAGCCATGCATCGCGTTCTTTAGAGTTGACGTTCTGCGCTCGTTCATTTGCTTCAAGGGTTTCCTCGTTGGCCGCGAATTGTCCATCGCGATCCCCATGTACACCTAAGTGCGATTTTGGCTGCAGAGATGCCAGTAAATGCTCGATCGCTTCGATCCAATGATCGCTATCGAAAGGGGTTGCGTTCCTCGCAGTTGCGCGTCTTTGGACCGCGTGGTCCGAGGAAATTACGACCAGTGTTTTGGGGGAAGAATGTTCGCTGATCCATGATTGAAGCATTTCGTCTGCGCTCAACCATTCGCGGGAAAAGAAGACCTTGATCTCATTCTTTACAAAGGAGTCTGGAAGATTTTTGGGGGCGTCCGCCGAATCGAAAATGATCCAGGTCGAACGACGAACGGCAGACGGAAGTTGTTTCGCAATCGAATTGATCAACTTGTCGCGAGCCTTTTCAAGACCACGTTTGGTCCGATCGCCAGGTTGGATGAATCCTAGCGCATAGAGCAAGTTGTAACCATCGATAAGAAGTCGGCAGCTACCAAGGTTTTCGGGGGTGGTGCGAGGTGCCATGATGACGCAGTGCAAAATCACTCGAGGTAAATTCCTTCGGGATAAATTCACTCGGTGGCGAATGTATTTGGGAGCAATGTTACTCGGGTGGAATCGTGGCCGAAGGGTGTGTCCAATCGGGTTGAGGTGTCGGACCAGGAGTATGACCTCCTAGCCGCAGGAACGAAGCAAGGATTTCGTAGCCGTAATGAGTGAGGATCGATTCAGGATGGAATTGGACGCCGAATACCGGGAAATCACGATGCTCGACGGCCATGATCCCGCCGTCGTCCGACCATGCGGTGGCCAATAGTTCGCTCGGCAACGTTTCGGGATCGATGACGAGCGAGTGGTACCGACCCACTTGAAATCGGTTAGGTAAAGCGCTGAGCAATCGAGAGTCTCTCTGTGCAATTTCGGAAGCCTTTCCGTGCATCGGGGCAGGGCCTCGAACGATCGTTGCTCCAAATGCCTGCCCGATCGCTTGGTGACCCAAGCAGACCCCGAGGATAGGAATATTTGGCGAGTAGCGTCGGATAACTTCGACACTGCAACCGGCGTCATTGGGGGATTTGGGGCCGGGAGAGATAACAATCGCGGTCGGTTGCAATCGCCCGATCGCTTCGGCTTGGATCGCATCGCTGCGTACGACCAGCGTCGATTGCCCCAGACGTTGCAAATAGCGATCGAGGTTGTAGACAAAACTGTCGTAGTTATCGAGCAACAAGATCATCGAAGTGCTTTTTCACCTGCTTCTAATACGGCGATGATGCGCTCGGTATCGTAGACGCATCCCCCCCATGTTCCACCACTTACCTTTTGCAACGCCGCCCACAACTGAGTGTCGATCGGCAAACGGGGATCGGCTTTCAAGCCGGGATGAGGGGGGCGGCTTGCGAGTATCTCCGTTCCTCGCTCCGGGGTGAATAACTCTCCATCGCAACCGATGAAGTCCACTGAGGCTCTTAGGGTACTGCGGTCGATCTCGATGCGGATCGTGTCGCCATCGCGCAATCGACCGATGGGTCCTCCCGCGAGCGCCTCCGGGCCAGCATGACCGATGCATGCCCCGGTGCTCACGCCGGAGAAGCGTGCATCGGTCACCACGGCGACTTCTTTGCCATAGTCGAGGTAGCGTAGAGCGCTGGTCAGTTGGTAGGTTTCTTCCATTCCAGTACCCATCGGTCCACAACCGATCAAGACCGCCACATCACCTGCTTTGAGGGGATTGGCATGTTGGCCTTTAGCGGCGGCGACGGCTTCCTTCTCCGAAGTGAAAACGCGAGCCGGTCCGATCTTGCGATAGACTCCATCGGCGTCGATCACGGAGGGATCGATGGCGGTTGATTTGATCACGGATCCATCAGGGGCGATATTCCCTCGCGGAAAACAAATCGTGCTGGTTAGTCCCATTTGTCGAGCCTTGGGTGGCGGAATAATGACTTCGTCGGGATCGATCCCGTCACGGGCACGCAGCAACTCGCGCATCGCAGCGCGCCGCGGTGAATCGTGCCATCGATCGAGTATCTCGTGCCACGTAAGTCCGGTCACCGTTTTTGCATCGCAGCGAGCGATCCCCATCTCGCGTAGATGCCACATGATTTCGGGAACACCTCCCGCCATGAACAGCCGTACTGTGGGATGGAATTTAGGGCCGTTGGGGAGGACATCGACGAACCGACTCACCATACGATTGATGTCGGTCCATTGCTCGATGCTCGGCCGGGGGATCCCTGCGGCAAAGGCCACCGCAGGTACGTGCAGCAACAAATTGGTGGAACCGCCGCAAGCAGCATGAACGGCGATGGCGTTGTGGAAGGAGTCCTCGGTCAGGACATCGTTGAGCGTGGTTTTACGATGGTGCTGATCCCAAAGGATCTTTGCCGATTGCCGCGCGATATCCAACCAAACCGGTTGCCCACTAGGTGCCAGCGCGGCGTGTGGTGCTGTCATTCCCAACGCTTCGGCAATGACTTGGCTCGTCGCCGCAGTTCCTAAGAATTGGCAACCACCCCCAGGAGAACCGCAAGCCCGGCATCCCGCCGCCGATGCTTCTTCGAGTGAAATCATGCCGTTGGTGTACCGAGCGCCGATCGTCTGGACCTTGCCCAAGTCCTCGGCATCGCGAGCCGGTAAAGTCACACCGCCGGGAACGACCACACTCGGCAACTGCGAGCAACCGGCCAACGCGATCATCATCGCGGGCAACCCTTTGTCGCAGGTGGCGACACCCAACACACCCCGCCGGGTCGGAAGAGACCGGATCAAGCGACGAAAGACGATCGCCGCATCGTTGCGGTAAGGAAGCGAATCGAACATACCAGTCGTGCCCTGCGAGCGGCCATCGCATGGGTCGCTCACATACCCCGCAAAGGGGACACCCCCATTCTCAAAGAACCATTCGGCGGCGGCTCGTACGAGCAAACCAACCTCCCAGTGCCCAGTGTGATATCCGAGAGCAATCGGATGTCCATCCTCAGCCCGCATGCCTCCTTGAGTGCTCAGCAGCAAGAACTGCGGACCGAGCATCTTTTGCAGATCCCAACCCATTCCGGCGTTTTGAGTCCATCCGAACAAATCGCCGCTCGACCAAGTGCGAAGCATCTCGTCGGTTAAAGGCAAACTCCCCGTTGGCCCCGGACCCGAAGTCTCCATGGCGACATCGGAACCTGTTGAATTGAGGAAATCGCTGAGTTCGAAAGCGGACGGCATAAGTGGTGGTTGGGGTAAGGAGTAAGGAGTAAGTGGTAAGTCGGCTGGAGGGAAAGGCAGCACGGCAGTGATCGCAGCTGATTAGCGCGAGCGGCGAATCTCGAGGCGTTAGAATCCCATTGCGCATCCCCGTCGCATCATACCAATGCGTGCTAATCAGGATACCGTCTTCAAGAACTTTCTCGTTTTTCTTGTTACTTCAGGGCCTGCTACCTCAGGGTAGGTGCGATTTGAGGTAAGCGAGCAACGAAGCGAGTTCGGCGTCGGTGATCAACTCTTCGAAATTGCCAGGCATCAAGGAGAGTTTGCTGATCTTTTCACTTTCGATTTCATCGCGAGGGATCCGTTGCGATTTACCCGCTTGATCGACAACCTCGAGCGTATCGGTCTGTCGGTCGATCACTAGCCCCGACACGGTTTCGCCACCATCGATCAGTATATTGGTGAGCCGGAACGCTTCGTCGACGTTTCGGTTGGGCCAGAGGATATCTTCGCAGAGCCGCTCAACGGTTCGCGTGATTGCTCCATCGAGCTGCGGCCCAATGACTTTTCCTCGGCCTGCCAATTGATGGCATGCCGCACATCGTTCGGTGAAGACGCGAGCTCCAACGTCGAGATCGGGACTAAGGGCTTCTACGGCCATCGCTTTCGCGGCGACGATCGCAGCCCGCGACGTGTCCGACTCCCCTTCGGGCTTCAGTTCGGCCAACAGGCTGGATTCCTCGGCGTAGAGTGTTTCCCACCATGCTGCGGGTATCGCTCGAAGGACTTCTTTCGACATGGCTCCTTGTTTCATCAGGGTCGCCATAAGGGGAATCGACGACTTGTGACGCGACCAACGCATCCCTAAATCCTCTTGTCCAGCGGCATTGGAGCGACGGCAGTAATTCTCAGCAATCCAGACCAAAGTGCGGGGATCGAGTTTATCCCAGTCCCATCGGTAGGCTGGAAGCGTTTCGTTGGTCGTCGCGGTGACCCGTTTCGGCTCCGCTCGGAGCAAGTCTTCCCAGCCTCGCTCAATCACGCAATCCACTAGTTCGCTGATCACTGGGTAATTGCTACCTAGTACCCATTTTTGCAGGGAAGCTTTGCAAGATGGATCGAGCTGTTGCGATTGCAACAGTGCCGACCATGCTGTGGCAATTTGTTTTCGAGTCGCATCATCGGCGATGTTGGTGAGAGACGGACCAAAGCATTTCGTGATTCGCTTTAACGATTCGTAGCGGTTCCGCAGTGGGATGCGCGCCAAGCCAGGAACGGAAACATTCGTGATTCCAATCCAAGCGTAGGCATCGTGACCATCTCCGTCGACAACCTGCAATCGCATGGATTGACCGCGATGATCGCTCAAATCGACCGAAGCCCATTTGGCGATATCGCTCCTCGGCGGGTAGACGCGAGCGATCTCGGTCCAGTCACGCGTGGAATCGTTTTGAACGAATACCCGCACGTAATTGTTCTTGAGGTCCGGTTCACTCGGCAAGCCATTGTGGCCTACGATCCAAAATGAAATCGATTCTGGAGCAACCCACGTGCTGCTCGTCCAGGTCCCGGTGTAGCGTTCTCCCAGCCCGAGGCTGCTCCAGAATGGAATTGCATTTGTGCTGCTGGTCGGCGGGACTGAAGCGCTCTGGATATCGATGGACCGCAATTCGATCGGCCATTCGCGGTCCTCTTTGATTCGCAGAGGCTGAGCATGCCACGAATGCAGAACGATCGGGTCGGTGTTGGATTCCGTCCATGGCGCTATCGCGTCGAGCCAAGTAGCCACACCTAGTTCGATCAGTTTTGGAGAGAGTTTCCCGTTGCGTGTCCGTTGGGCTTCCGCGATAGCGACGATTTGCTCTTGGCGGGAGGAACTATCGGGATTGGTCTTTTCGAGAAGGGAGAGAATTTGAGGGATGTCGTTTTCATTGGCAATAGTGGCTAAGTGCAAGATTGCTTCTTGAAGCCATGCGGTTTTCCATCCGTCGGGAAGTTGCCGACCGGCAAATTCGATCAGTTGCAACGACCAGTTGGCTGCGGCGGGATCACGTACCGCCTTGAGCACTTTGATCAATGCTTGCAAACGCTCTTCGGCCCATTGGGTTCGCATCGGTGCAAGTACTTCGATTGGGAAATTGCCACCCGTTTTGGTGGCCCTCGCCAGCAGATCGCGAATCGCAATCCAATGGGCTTGCTTCAGAACTGGGTCGAACGATGCGTCGACCGATGCCATGCTTATAAAAATCGCATCTATAGTTTCGAGTCCCCCGTTTGCACCGAGCCATTCGAGTGCTTTGAGTCGCTCGATGGCGTTCGCTGTCTCTTTGGGGTCAATGTTTGGAGCGTTCAAAATCGCGACGGCGGCTTGGTTGCTGTTGATGGTTTTGGGCGGGTCGCTCTCGTTCGATGGTTGCGTTGCGACTGCCGTCGCAGCCGGACGAAGCCCGTTGTCGGCCAAGGTTGGAACGGGCCGGATGCGCCAAATTCGACCGCTGGTTCGGTCGCGATCCGGGTGATCGAGTGGAACCTCATAGTGCCCGATGATCTTGTTGTAAAAGTCAGCCACATAAAGGGCGCCATCAGGACCGAACTGGAGATCGACAGGTCGGAACCATGGGTCGTCGCTGGTCAGCAAATCAGGCATCTCAATCGCCTTGGCGGTGGCCCCTCGGTATTCCACCCGGTTGCGGTTGATACGGCAGGTCATCACATTGCCGCTGAGCAAGTTGCCTCGATAAGCATTGGGAAATACCCCGGCCCCAACATGAGCGATTCCAGAGATGGCGGTGCTGCCATGCAAGTGGTCCATCATCGGCGGAAGAAATCCCAACCCATCATCGGGGCGACCGAAACTGGGATAGCAACCACCTTTGAGGAGTTGCGTGATCGGTTTGCTGTGGCAGTCCGCGGTGAACCAGAACCCGAAATCATCGCGAGTCATTCCAAACGGATTGACTTGGCCTGAGGTAAACTGCTCGACACGCGAACCATCGGGACGGAATCGAAAGACGTTGCCCGAAGTCAACTCGATCGCATGTCCATCGGTTCCTCGGATCTTGGAGACGTTGTTGAAGCCGTGGCATGCGTAGATCCATCCATCTCCTCCATCTCGAAGTGCGTTGACCATCCCGTGCGTATCCCTAGACGTATCGAACGGCCCAAGGATGACGCGCCGCTCATCGCAGACCCCATCCCCATCGGAGTCTCGCAAAAACAATAGGTTGGGAATGGAGAATGCGACCACTCCGTCGCCATAGGGAAGAATGCCGATGGGTATGTTCAGTCCATCCGCAAAAATCCTTTTAGTTTCAAAGTTGCCATCACCGTCGCGATCTTCGAGAACAGCGATGGAGTCCGCTCCTTTCTCGCCCTCCTTAGCTGGGAAAGGATATTGGACGCTTTGCGTGACCCATAATCGCTTCCTCGCGTCGAACGCTAAGTTCATCGGTTTCGCGATCTCGGGCTCCGCAGCGACGAACTCAACCAGGAAACCACTTGGAACGTGAAAGCCAATCCGTTCGTCGGCAGGGGAACGCCAAGCCGACTCGCGGATGGTTTGCCCATACCACGCTTCAGGGGACTTCGGTTCGGCAGGGCGATCGCTTTCTTCTGCGGCGTACAACATCCCCGGAGAATGGACTGTTCCTCGCCAAAAATAGCAATGAGCCGAAGCAACGATCCAGGTCAGCAACATTACGATCGCGTGATGGAAGTTTCGAGAGGGCATCATATCTCTTTTAGGCTAAGGTGCAGGTAGGGTGTCGGTGGCGGTGGTTTGGATTTTGAATCGCAGCAAACTGCTATGGTAATACCGCGCGAGGGGAAGCGTCGAGTATGATTGACGGACTCGAGAACTCCAAGGAGCCCCCAATGCATTCCAAGCTACGTTGTGGTAACCCATTTATTTCTACCTCGGCTATTTTTTCCTGGCTAATCGCCTGCACGATCGCCACGGGTTACGTTTTCCCGGTTTCGGCTCAGAAGATTTACGATAGCCAAGAAGAAACCATCCCCAAATACACCCCTTCGCAGGCGGTGGCGACAGCAAAGCTTCCGCCTGGGTTTCGGATTCAGGTCGCCGCGGCGGAACCGGACGTGCAACAACCGATCGCGATGGCATGGGATGCCGGCGGACGCCTATGGGTCGCTGAAAACTACACGTATGCCGAATCGTCCAAGAAGTTCGACATGGATCTATCGGACCGCATCTTGGTACTCGAGGATACCGACGGCGATGGAACGTTTGATAAGCGTAAGGTGTTTTATGAGAACCTGAAGGAGCTGACCAGCATCGAGGTAGGAAATGGAGGCATCTGGGCGTTGGCTTCGCCGCGATTAGTTTTCATCCCAGACCGCGACTGTGACGATGTTCCGGACCAAGAACCCATCTCGGTACTGGATGGATTTAATCCTAACATCCGGCATAACTTCGCGAACGGATTGCGGTTCGGTCCGGATGGATGGTTGTATGGCCGTCATGGCATCTTGGGTTCTTCCGATGTGGAGTACGTGGGGCCTCACGCGAACGTTCCGCCTCCAGGTGCTATGCTCGCGCCACCTAGAGGTAACATCACGCCACCGGGAGGTTATGGCGTTCCTGGGCAATTCCCGCCCGCCACCGCAACGCAAAAAACTCGGCTTCATTGTGGTGTATGGCGTTTCCACCCTGTGACTCACAAAATTGAAATGGTCTCCGAGGGGACGACCAATCCATGGGGTATGGATTGGGATGCACACGGCAATCTCTTTTTCATCAACACGGTGATCGGTCATTTGTGGCATGCGATCCCCGGCGCGCACTTACAGCGGATGTATGGTGAGGATTCCGATCCGACCGTTTATGAACTCCTTCCACAAATTGCCGACCATGTGCACTGGGATGAAAAGGGAGAGGATTGGCGTGAGACACGCAAGGGACCTCCAAGTACCGGAACCGATATCGCAGGTGGTGGGCATGCGCACAGCGGATTGATGATCTATCAAGCCGATCAGTGGCCCGAGGAATACCGGAACCAATTGTTTACATTGAATCTTCACGGGCGTCGCATCAACCGCGATCGACTCCAGCGGCAAGGTGCAGGGTTTGTTGGCAAGCACGGTCAGGATATGGTCTTTTGGGAGGACCCGTGGTTCCGCGGACTCGATCTCACTACCGCTCCTGACGGAAGTGTGCTCGTCATCGACTGGTCGGATATCGGTGAGTGCCACGATGACGATGGTGTTCATCGCACCAGCGGCCGCATCTATCGCATTTCCTACGATGCCAAAGACCAACGCCCTTTCCAAAAAGCAGCTAAGTCGATTGCAAAGATTTCTCAAGGTGGAGCTGATCTGATCGATGCGTCTAAGAAGCAATCGGTCAATGCACCCATTGCTGTTAGGGGCCTGACGGTCCTACGTGCCGATGAAGTCTCCGATATCATTCAACATCCAAATGCTTGGTTTACCAACCAACTTCTGAAGGCACTTCGGTTGAATCGACCAGATTCTCTGATCGTGAAAATTGAGGTGACGAAGGAAATGCAAAATGAGGCAATTCGCGGTCCAAACCGCAAAGCGGGTTCCGAAGTTGCGGGCACAGTCGATACTGCAACTCAACAGTTGCGATTGCTGCAGATCATCGCGGCTGTGGGGAATGGAGAGTTTCCTACCAAGCAGCTCTATACGATTCTTCTGTCTGAACAGCATGAAGCGATTCATGCATGGGCGATCCGAACGCTCGCTGAACGATACCCATTGATGAACGAAGAACAGCAGTCGGAAGCGACCGCAGAAGTCGTCGATTTTTTGAAATCAAAAGCGATTGACAAGATCAGTCCCCTGGTTCGATTGAATGTCGCTTCGCTGTTACCCCGCTTCGGAGATGAGCCTTGGCGTATTGCCACAATTCTGGCCAGTAATGCCGATCTTGCCAACGACCGCGATTTTTCTTTGGTGCTATGGTATTCCCTCCGGAACCCGGTCCTCGAAGATCCGATGAAAGGTGCCAAGTTGGCGTTGGCGAGCCAGTTGCCCAAGCTCTCGGAACTCATTATCCGCCGGTTGGCATCCGAGCCGGCGAACAGCGGTGATTCACCGAGTGAGACATTTGAGGCACTAAACTTTTTCATGGCCGATGTGGCTCGCAAGGCGGATGCAAGGACACAGGAATTTGTGATTCGTGGGTTGTGGGAAGCCTATCAAGGTCGAAAGAATGCTAAAGCACCTTTGGCGTGGGATGAGTTGGCTGCCAAAGCGAAAGACCATGCGGATGAGTCCACTCGGCAGAAAGTGACCTTGCTCCAAGCGGTCTTTTCGGGTTCCGTGGCAGAAGGGGATTTGATCGCGCTTGCAAGTGACTCGAAGATTGCATCTGCGGCACGCAGGTCTGCCATCGAGTCCCTTGGTAACCTTGACTCGGAGATAGCGAGAAATACCCTTTGGAATTTCGTGAATGACCAGAACTTCGGTGGCGTAGCAGCTATGGCGATCGGCAAAAAGCTGAACGAAGAACAGGCGAAACGGCTGATTGATCTGTACGCAGGAGCATGGCCGCCAGGGAAATCGGGAATCATCAGTGCGCTCGGCGGCAAGCGCGACACGTTGCCTTTGTTGCTCGATGCCATCGAGCAGAAAAAGATTCCGAGTGAAAACATCGACGCGTCGACCTGGCGACAATTTATGGCCGTTGCCGATTGGGATCTCCTGCAGAGAGCACGCGCAATCAATCCCAAACTAGGGATCGCTGAGGACAAGATACTCGCCATCACCAAAATGGAACAAGATTTGTCCGATGAGATGATTGCCAAGGCAGATGCTGGGCGAGGAAAGACGGTTTGGAACAACGTTTGCGCCCAGTGCCACAAACTCTTCGGCGAAGGTGGTGCGATTGGTCCAGAGCTCACCGGAGGCCAACGTTCGAATAAACGGTATTGGGTTGAAAATATTCTCGCGCCTAGCGCTGTCGTTGCGAGTAGTTTCCAAGTCACCTACTTTCAAACGGATGATGGAAGCGTAGTCACGGGGGTTCCTGTGAGTGAAAATGCGAACTCGGTGACCATTCAGACGGCGAAAGAAAAGATCGTGTTGAACAAAAACGAGATCCTCGAACGCCGCAAATCGGATCAGTCGCTCATGCCGGAAGGACTCCTCGATCCACTCAGCCCAGAGATGCGAGCTGATTTGATAAAGTACCTGATGTCCCCGAACCAAGTTCCAGCAAAATAACGAGGTAAGGCATTCTTGGGGCATCGGTTTTTGCGAGGGTTGGTTCCACTTGCGATTGAGGACTTGCGACAAAGGACAATGAAATGACTCGAAACGGCTATGAATCGTAAAGAACGAGCTGCGATCGTGCATCAACGATTAGATGCATTGTACCCAGATACCCCTATCCCCCTCGAGCATGTTGACCCTTACACCCTGCTCGTGGCGGTAGTACTGAGCGCCCAATGCACCGACAAAATGGTCAATCGTGTCACGCCACAACTTTGGAGGCTTGCGGACAATCCGCATGCAATGAGTCGCCAAAAGGTAGAGGCCATCCGGCGTATCATTCAACCGTGTGGGCTGAGCCCGCAAAAATCAAAGGCGATCCAGGGGCTGTCGAAGATCCTCGTGGAGGAGCATGGGGGCACGGTCCCTAAGGATTTTGAGGCGTTAGAAAAGTTACCAGGTGTTGGGCACAAAACAGCTTCGGTAGTAATGGCCCAAGCGTTCGGTGTCCCCGCCTTTCCAATCGATACGCATATCCATCGCTTGGCACAGCGTTGGGGACTGACCAACGGCAGATCGGTGGTTCAAACCGAACGGGATCTAAAGAAGTTATTTCCCGAAGAAGCCTGGAATCGATTGCACCTGCAGATCATTTTTTATGGACGCGAGTACTGCACCGCGCGAGGCTGCGACGGTACCGTTTGCGATCTGTGCAAAGAGCTTTATCCGAGACGCCGCAAAGGTGTAGTAACGAACAAATAATCGCAGTCAAATAATCGCAGATCTCGCCCCGGGCGTGTTCGACTTGAGATTGCTGGCTTGAGATCACTGGCGGAGTGCGCGCGACGGGGTTAGGTCCCATCGTTGAGTGGCTGCGAGCTTCGTAGGTACGCCATCAAATCTCGCAGTTGCGTTTCATCCAGTTTGTCGAGAAGGCCCTCGGGCATCAACGACAGGACTTGGGGTTGGAGTTGCTCGATGTCGCTTCGATCGATAGTGTGCATCTGACCATCGATGCTCCGAACGACGACTTGGTCGGGTTGTTCACTCTCGATGAAGCCACTCAGGACCACGGCATCGGAAGTCATCAGGCGGACCATTTGGTAACCTTCTCGGATTTCGAGGCTCGGTGCCACGATGTTCCGGAGGAGAGTTCCAAGTTGATCTCGTTGGTAACCGGTCAAATCCGGGCCAACCCGTCCTCCATCGTCGAACAACTGATGGCATCGACCACAAAGCTCACGATAAAGCTTCTTGCCTCGGTATGGATCGCCACTCCCATCGACCACAGATTTTGCGAGTTCTTGACTCCGTGCGTTGGCGGTCGCGAGATCGATCGAGGCGTACTCGGGGTAAAGTTTCGTTAGCCGTTGTTGCAGCGATTCATCCAAATGGAGTTTCATCGCGCGCACGGATTCAGGTGGCATCTCCGATCCGTCAACTTGGTTTGATTCGCACGCATTGACCCATTGTTCGGTCCATTTGGAACGAGCGGCGAGCACCGATCCCGCGGCAGGCTTGAGCTCTTGGGGAAGACCTTTCCAGATTTCGAGGAGGGTTGTTGCGATAGAATCAGAATCGAAACTGGCGAGAGCGCTGATCGCACTCGATCGCAAGACGCTTTTCGCAGATGCGTCGCGTGTAACCGTCAACAGAGCATCGCGCAGATCGTCGCGCGTACGTGTATGAGGCAATTCCCCTGCGAGCCTTGACAATTGCATTCGCACACTCTCCGCAGCCTTCGGATCGAGGATCGTTTTAACTGCTTGTGCGATCGCTTTTTCATCACCGCGTCGAACCTGCAAGGTCAACGGCGGTTGGCCCAAAGCTACCATAGCATCGATCACTGTATCCGGGACTCCGGATAGGGATCTCCCAACAAAGGATTGCTCAAACGCGTTTTGGGCTGCATTCGCAGCTTCACTTTGAAGAGATGCAGGCAATGTTCCTATTCGTTCGAACACTTTTGATACCGCGAGATAGGCATCCGGGGTGGCGACGGTGGACCAACGTCGGATCAAGTTCGGGTAGATCGTCGTTCTGGCGACCGGATGGCTCCATGTCTCGGGGTTCTCGATCAGCAATCTTAGGATCGATGGATAATCACCGTGATGCTGTTCGATCGCCCACCAACAGAGCAATGGAAAAAAAGGGTCATCTGCACTTCGAGGCTTGGAGAGCAATCCGGCGACGATCCGCACTGCTTGATCGGAAGGCAACCTTTTTGCCGAGCAAGCGAGTTGGCACAAAACACGAGGGTCCGATTCCTCGCGAGCGAGAGTTTCGATCGCGGAGAGGGTGGTTGGTGCGACGCGGTTGTCATCGCACACGAGTCGCACTGTCCACTCGCGTACTGCAGCGTTTGGATGGAGCAATAGCTTGGAGGGATCGACTGGTGTTTCAAAAGCGGTGCCGCTTTCGGTTCTCAGTTGGCATGCAATGGTATCTTGAATCCACCCGCAAGCATTGGCCGTCCAAAGGTATTCGACCGGATGAGGGGCATCGCTTGCGGTGATCGCATGCATCAATGGATCTGCGAGTTCGTCGCGGCGCGGATGCTCAGCAATCAATTGTCGTGATTGCCAGCGCTGCCAACGGTACGGATGCGACAATGTAGCTAAGAGATACTCAAGAGATTTCGATGTGTTGTCATTGGCGAGCTTCGCATTCCAGGGGGCGTTCTGCGTGGGGTCTGGAGATTGTTCGGGACGGAGTCGGTACACGCGACCACGGTCGCGATCGACGCGGCCCTCGAAGGCATAAATATGAGCCACCACCGAATCGTACCAATCGCAAACATAAGCTGCTCCATCCGGCCCATCGGAGATCGCGACCGGTCGAAACCACTTGTCGCGGCTTGAAACGGTATCCCCAATATCTCGGGTAGCGAATGTGGATCCCGTTGGCTTGAGTTCCGTCTGGATCAGTTTGCCGTGCAGCGGGTCGACCGCGAGCATCGATTGCGGGGTGAAGGGTGCGAGGGATGTCGATTCCGTCATCAACATCGTATGGGTGAATCTTGGAATGGGGTCGTGCTGCATAGGGTTGAGGTACCCATAGCTATTCGGATTGGAGAGGCTCCCATGTTTGGAGAAGCCTTTGCGGTAGTAGCCTCCTTGGTAGTAGTGAAACCCGCGGGTATCACCTCCGTTATGACCCGAGTAGACATCACCGCGATCATCAAAGGCCACCCCGAATGCGTTGCCACCACCTTCGGCAAAGATCTCATAACGGCGTGTGATTGGGTGATATCGCCAGATCGCTTGGCCAAGGCTCTGGAACGGTTTTTCATCGGAACCATAGGCTTTTACCGTGCCGCTCACCGTGCTGCCCTGAGCCGCATAAAGCCAACCATCGGGGCCCATGCAGATACTGTTGACAACCGAGTGAGTGTCTTCGAGGCCGAACCCAGTTAAGTGGATTTCGGGTGGCCCGTCGGCTTGAAGGTCTTCGTTGTCGTCCGCGTAGAACAGGAGATAGGGTGGGTTGAGGACCCATGCACCTTTGTTGCCCGGGGCAACGGCTGTCGCAATATTGAGATGGTCCACAAAGACGCGATGCGTCTCAAACGTTCCGTCTCCATCGGTATCTTCATGGACCGAGATGCGATCTTTTCCAGGTATACCACCGCGACCCGGGGGTTGCGGGACGGTGTCATAGACGATCCGCCAATGCTTGTCCCTGCTGAGTTGTTTGAGCCCTTCTGGGTTGGGATACTGTCGATACTCCGCTACCCATAATCGGCCATGGGAGTCAAAGGTGGTCATCAACGGTTGGGTGATGATCGGTTCGCTGAGGAGCGATTCCCATCGCAAGCCATCTTGGGTTCTAAACGATGTCTCAGCCTCTACGGGATCGAGCGCCGGTTCGGTGGCCGTATCCTCAGGGGGTTGGGCTGACGCGATAGGGTTGGAAATGAAAAGGGCTACGACGAGCATGCCCGTCGCAGCGCGCGAGATCGACTGGCAAACACAGTCCATGATGGAATGCTTCATCGAGGGAACGATCGACAACATAGAACGATTTCCAAGGAGGGGGCTAGGCGGGGCTACGGATGCACGTGGCGGTCTCCCATTCTATTCGCCGGTAGGATCGTTCGTGCGGAGATAGAGGAGTGGATCTCGAAAAAGTCGGTTCGGATCGGTTTCGCCGCGAGCGGAAATCGTAGAGTCGGAAGCACAATGCGTGTGAAGCTATGCAAGCCGTCGATGCGGAAAGGCTTGCGAGCCTCTTTTTAGAGAGCCGAGTCGATCGTGATTCGAGCGGCGTTCGAAGCTTAGCGCCAACGACTATTCTTGGCCAGGGATCCAGAGTTTGCTGCCACCGCCGGAGGAACCGGAAGGTTGGCTTGGAGCGGAGTCTGGGGTCCAGAGGCCCGACGCGGGTTCGGAGCTTGGGGATACGCCAGCGTCACCGATCGAACCACCCATACCGCGGGGCATTCCACCTCGTCCTCGAGCGGCCATTTGCTGTTGCTGTTGCATCATGGCCATTTGGATGAATTGGAGGAGGACGGGGTCGTTCGGGTTTTCTCGCAACGAGCTTTCGAGGAATTGGCGAGCTTCCCCACGTCGTTCGAGCATGTTGAGCAGTTCGAACCGTTCGAGGATCGCATTGCCGACCGGTAAGTTCAGTTTCTTACCAGCATCGATGATGCGAATCAAAAGCGATTCGGCTTCGACAGGGTCGGTCGCGATCCGGGTCTTGAGATTGAGGGTGGTGTACTCGGCCGAGAGCTTGATATCCTCTGGCCACGCGGTGGCTTCGGAGCGACGGATGAGTTCGCCGAACATGGACGAGACGGATCGGGTGAGTGCCGACTGCATCAATTGGATCAGGCTGCGAGCGTCGATCGTATCGAGATCGGTCCAGTAGTAGGCAGCACCCCCAACCAAATCGAACACGTCTTCTTGCGACGAGATCGAAGGCTGGGAGACTTGGAGGTTTTTATGAATCGTACGGAAGTCGGAATCGTCCATTCCAGGAGGGTTGTGCGATTGCCAATTGAGTAGCAACGCTTGAAGGGCCAATCGCGAATCGGCCAAACCGGCGCACTCGCGTGCGGATCGCTTGCCGAGGCATTCCAGTTGCAGGTCGAGGACGTCGTCCATGGTGAGTTGCTTGGTCGCATCGCGCAATGCATCGCGCCGTTCAATAGGAACTTGCTTTCGGACCATCACCGGGTTGTTGGTTTTTGAGATATACGCGACATGCAGTTGCTCGATCAATTCACGCTTGAGGGATTGGATTCCCAGTTCATTTTTGACCTTGTCGAGCATCGCTTTTCGGTAACCGCTGGTGGACTCGAGGGTGACGAGGCGGGCTGGTTTGTCGGTTTGCTTGCCGTAAAAGGCCATCCAGGAACCAGCGCGAAGTGCTTCCAAGTCCGCGAATTGTTCTTGGAGGACAGGTTCGATGCAGATGAATGCAGATTTTGGAGGAACCTCTTCATCAAGGAAGGCTTGAAGCAATCCTTTGACCTGCTCGACGGGCAGCGGCATCATCAGCTTGCTGCTGGTCAGCCGCGACTCGAGTTCGGGATCCTCGATCGTGTAAACACACAATTCTTCAGTTTGAGTTACGCCACTGGAACGGGGCGATAGGTCGTAAGCGAGGGCTTGGTAGTAGATCCGTTGTGGTTCGCCGAGGCTCGCGTTGGAGGCCAGTTTGCGGCAAGTGGATGCGCCGCTTTCGACATCAGTGAAAATCAGTTGGCAGTAAAGAAGGTGTTGGAGGATTGCAGGCTGCTGGCCGAACTCGCGAAGCATCGATTCGAGTTTGGTTTTGGCGACGGAGATGCGGTAGTTCGCCATAAGCGCTTTGACTTCGGCCAAACGTTCCGCGTACGGTGCATCGTCGGCATCGGGTGGCGATGGAAGTGACTCGCGGGTCAGCGTGCCAGCTTGTGGGTGCGAGATCAGCGACTCATAGGCACCGGCGGCGATCCGGGCCATCGATTCCCCCATGTCCATCAACATTTCGGCATGCAGCAATGCAGGCATCACCATGCCCCGCTGCCCCATCATCTCCATCAGGTTGACCGCAACAGTGGCGGTCATCGGTGGGAGGGTTTCGGTCGAATCGGCGATGGCCTGCAACAGAAGCGTTGCACCTTCCTCGGTATTACCCCGAACGACGGCGACGAGGGCCCGATAGAGCTTGGCGAGTGGATTGTCCGGTTGGAGGCGGATGAATTTGGCCGATGTTTCCTCGAGCGACTCAAGCTCATTGAGTTGCAGGAGCAGTTCGCATTTCATCGCCAATAACCACGGCTCCGACGGAGTGGTCTTTAAGTTGGCGTTGATCCGATCCAAGGCGGCGACGTTCTGCTCACCGGTGATCATCCGATGGATCGTCTGCATTTCTGGGAAATGCTCGTTGCACTTGCAAAACTTGATTTTCTTGCCATTGCCGCAAGGACACAAACTGTATTGATCGATGGTCATTAGATGTTCAACCGTACGGGTCGTCGAAGGTTCGTTGGGG
>VGZN01000050.1 GCA_016872635.1 Planctomycetota bacterium
GAAGGGACCCAAGCAACCGGGGGGGGGGTACCCATTGTACCCTCATCAGGTATCCGCTCCACGTTCTGATCGATCACTCGCCAACGCTCGCGCCATCCGCAGCACTTGGGCCTTGCCATCGTCATCGAGAATGGGCCACAGTTCGATCAGCTCGACAACATCGAATGGGATCACCGATGGGATCACGGAACCCTTGGAATCGCTTTTCCCTTGTGTTTTCGTTGGTGGTATCGAATCCAGATGGGTGTATTGATTTTTGATGGTTTTCCCGAGTTCGGTAGAGAATCGTCTCTCCAAAAGTAGTTAGGCCAGAAGGGACCCTGCCAGGTCCCTTCTCGGCGTCCTTCGGCTTGCACGGTGCATTCGTGTTTCTTTTACGGCAGGGGATTTTCCGATAACCCGTGAGTCCAAATCTTGGTATCGCAAAGACCGTGACGCTTGGTTTGTCACCAATGCTGGAGTAAGGCATACTCTTGGCCTTGACAAGAAAAATCCAGGATGTGTTTTACAAACTCATGCAGCAGCCAAGCGAGTCCAAAGTCAACTCGAAGGCCTTTGCCGTCGTTGCGGATAATTTTCCCGAATCGCTGACGAGTAGTCGCTCACCCGAAACAATACGAGTTATACCTATATCTACACGATAGGATGCTCCATCGACGCCATGCCGCCTTTGGGAGCCGCGTCGAAGATATCGCAGTCAAAGATGGCCGGACTTCGTTGCCGCGGATATGCAGCGCTTGGCAACGGAAACAGTACTCAAACAGGCGTGCTTGATTGCGGATGAACTTTTAGCGTCGTGAAGCATCAACGTTCAATCGATCGCATTCAGAGCAAGTCGCTTTGCAATGTTCGATGATTAGAATCGAGATAGAAACACCAATAAGAGCCTAAAAGGCTTGTCCGTTTTCTTGTGGTGTTAGGAACGCATCGATGAGTGTATGGTGATTTCCACCATCCCGGAATCAGAAAACCTCTGATTGGATATGTTGCTGGAAATCGGACAATTACGAATGTCAAACAGCACGGAGTTTGCTGTAGCCAAGTTCGGATGCTTGGTGGATTGGATACCCAGAGTCTTATCCACGACGATTGGAGAGTGCAAAATGCGAATTGTGATTGCGGATAGGAACGTTTCGTTCCTGAGACCATTTCGATCGCACTTGTGGTCCCGAGGGCATGATGTCGAGTTGGCCAGCGACGTCTTCGAATGCTTATTTTTAATTCGTGATTCGGTACCCGATGTATTGGTGATTGGGATCGAGTTGGACGGATTGGATAGTGAGGAAGTACTTACGACGATGGAGCATGACGTGGGTCTGCGGAACATCCCGGTTCTGCTGTTGGTCTCGTCCAGTAGCGATACCGAACTCCGTCGGCATCTCATGGTTGTTTCGTCGGCAAGACCTACCTCTCGGTTTGACGATCTCGCACGCCAGTTGAGTTTTCTCAACATCCTCAATGACGCAGGAATTCGTATGAAGGTAAAGCGTCCAATGCGATTTGCTACAAGCTCCATCGTGCGGTTGGAAAATAAAATCGGGACCGCATGACACAAGCTGTATTCAATTCAAAACACCTTGGATTCCAAGCCGAATTCGAAATGCTTGATGCGTTGAAAGGAGGGCGTTTGAAGGATCGGATCCGGTGCATAATCAACTCAGATTGCTGGTCTCACCATTTTCAAAATCGTTCAAAAATGAGGTGTAAAAATGGCAACAACTATGAATAAACCAAAAACTCCCAATGAGATCACTCGCAAGGATACACCGCTCTCTGTACCAAAGGAATTATCAACATTGTTACGAAGCATGCAAAATGAGTTCGACCAAATGTTCGATCGTCTTGCGCAAATTTCCCCATTGTCTTGGACGACTACGGACGCGACTGGGCTTGGAAAATCAATGTCGATGACCGTGATGACTGTTTCGTGCTTCGGGCCGATGCGCCAGGCTTCGAAGCAAGCGATTTTGACGTTCGTATTTGCGGTGATCGGCTCATCCTCCAAGCGAACCACAAGGGCGAGAAGAAAGAGAAAGGGGACGCGTACCAGGAGTGCAAATGCTGCTATGAATCCATGACTTTGCCAATCGGAGTTGACGCTGACAAAATTGATGCAAAGTACCAGGATGGGGTTTTGACGGTTACGCTCCCGAAGAACTCGGAGGGACGCGGTAAAAAAATCGAAGTTAAGAAGCAGTAGTGTCTCACCGACGACGCGAACGTGATACCTTCGATCGTCGTCGGTGCGGATACGTTCGTTGGAATACTAATCCGCATGATGTCCATCATTGAGTTGGTACTTGGTATTCCTCCATGCGGTGTTAACCGCCATCCGCTGCACGGCATACCCGAATCCGTCGAAGGATCCCGGTGCAGCAGATGGCGATTCACCTGTTGGTTTTAGATGCCCGCGGATCATCTGTCGTACTCCCCTTCGCGGCTTCGCGTGCCGCAATTCCGAACCATGTTTCACGCGAAGGCGCGAAGAGCGCGAAGTTGGATCCTGGGAGGTTTGAGTTGATAAGCGTTACGGGTTTGTGGACTCGATTGATTACAGCTTGCCTTCGACCGCGAGTTGGTGGAAGAAATGCTGTACTGTGTTTTGGTTTTTGAGCAACCAGTCGATTCCTGGTTCGTTGTTCATCGCCTTGGCAATTGCCTTTGTAGTTGCTTCGCGATTGGTCTTGAACAGCACTTCCGGATCGTACTTGGCGGTCGTGATTGATGGGTCGAGCCACACCGAAACGATGATGCCAAGGTCGTTCGCTTTGGCCTTGGGGATATGCCCCTCGCGCACCGCGTCTAAAACCCCGTGGGCGATGGCTGCTTGGACGGTACCCATCAAAATGTTGGTGTACTTTTCATTGTTCACGGTCACTTTGCTGACCATGACCGTTGCCGGTCGGACTTGGACATCGCAATTGAGGATTGCGAAGATCTTTGAGTGGCCTTTGGATTGATTGCCGATCATGTTGGCGATCGCGTATCCGACTGGACCATCGAGTTCCCCGATGATGACTTCTGGTTCCGCCGCCGACCATGCTTCGGTCGATTCCACGAGGGCCTCGCCCGTGCGCATCACGATGCGGCCTGGGTTCTTCTTTTTCGAGGATTTGGGCGATGCTTTTTTCTTAGCCATGTTGAATGCTCTGGAGATAGTGAATGAGAAAACTGTAAATCGAATGAAACCTAGACGTGTTGGTGTTCCAGGTCGCCGATGTGATCAAGGTTGATATGGCATCGATTGCCGATCCATTGGGGGCCAAGCGATCCAGCGACCATACCGAGTATCGCGCCGAATAGTCCGGAGAGTTGCGATGGAATCAACGAGTCTAAACCAGCTAGCCCCGGAATAGAGCTTGAGAAGGAGACGATAGCCCACAAACTAATGCCGAGGACAATGGACCAAACGGCTCCTTGGGTGGTCGCCTTTTTCCAGTAAAGTCCTGCTGTTAGTGGAACGAAGGACCCGACCAAGGTGACTTGATAGGCGCTTGAGACCAGTTCGTAAATCGGGGTGCCTTTTGCGAGGATCGCGTAGGTCAGGACCATGCAGGTGAAGATCAGGATCGTCAGACGCATCGCGAGCAAGAGTTGTTTGTCACGAAGGTTTGGGACCAGATGCCGTAAGATATTCTCGACGAAGCTCGTCGATGGTGCTAGCAACGTAGCCGAAGAAGTGGATTTGATTGCTGAGACCAATGCCCCAAAGAAGAAGACTTGGGCGATGAAAGGCATGTGGTCCAGGATCATTGTAGGGAGAACTTTTTGAGGATCGTTCTCCAGCAGTTCCGCCGCATGTTCTGGCATTTTGAGGAGGGCGGCGCAGACGATGAACATAGGAACGAAAGCGAATGCGAGGTAGCATAGGCCGCCGATGATCGCACCGAGGCGGGCTGATTTGACATCCCGGGCCGACATCACCCGTTGGAAGACGTCTTGTTGGGGAATCGAGCCGAACATCATGGTGATTGCGGCCGCGATGAAGAAGGCCCAATCTTTGATGTTGGTTTCGGGGAGTATTTGAAACCATCCCTTTTGGTCGGCGAGGCTGAAGACGCTCTTTGCTCCCCCAACCATCTCGGAGGATGTCCACGCGATGTAGGACAAGCCGATGACGAGTACGATCATCTGAATGAAGTCGGTCCAAGCCACCGCGAGCATTCCCCCCATCATGACGTAGACGAGCACCAGGACAGTTCCGATGACCATGCCTGCTTCTTGGCTGATTTGATCGGCCGAAAGAATCGAAAAGACCAATCCCAAGGCGGTGATTTGGGCGGCGACCCAACCGAGGTAGCTGATGATGATCATGATCGAGCACATGACTTCGACGATGACCCCGAACCTCTTGCGGTAGAAATCGCCGATCGTCAGCAGTTTCATCTTGTAGAGTCGAGTCGCGAATAACAGTCCGACTAGGACCAAGCACATCGATGCGCCGAATGGGTCTTCGATGACCGCTTTAAGCCCCCCGTCGACGAACTTGGCAGGGATCCCCATGACGGTCTCCGCCCCGAACCAGGTCGCGAAGCTAGTCGTGATGACCATGATTAGGGGCAAGCTATGTCCTGCCACTGCGAAGTCTTCGGTGTTTTTGATCCGTGTGCCTGCCCACGCGCCGACGGCTAGAGTCCCTACAAGGTAGAGCAGAACAAATACAAGAAGCAATGTATTCATTTGGAGTACTCCAAGCCGGCGGCGAGCATTTTTTAGGCGGTCAGCATGCGTCGATCAGTTATTTCTGATCGGCGAGAAAGTTTAGCGGAATCAGCCCCCCGTCCTTGTCTCGGCAGTCCATTTCAAGGTGTTCTGGAAATTGGGAATCGCTTCCGAGGATTTGGATCGAAACGCCCGAGCTCTCTTCGAGCGAGATGATTTCGCGACGTTTTCGGTTGTTAAGGTAAGCGGCGACGTTTTCGTTCACGCGCACCACGACCTTGGCTGATCCTTGCTGTTGGCATGCGAGCATCAGCAGTCGGGTGACTTCGATCGACATGCTCTCGGCGGTTTTCACCAGAGCGCGACCGCGGCAGCATGGGCAGTCTTCGTAAACACTTCGTTTGAAGCTGGGTCGGATCCGTTGGCGGGTCATTTCGATCAGGCCGAAGGGGCTAGTGCGGAGTATTTTCGTCCGAGCCCGATCCCGTTTCATCGCATCTCGGAGCGACTTTTCGACTTTGCGTCGGTGCGATTCTTTGCGCATATCGATGAAGTCATTCACGATGACGCCGCCGAGGTCTCGGAGACGCAATTGTCTTGCGATTTCCTTGGCCGCGGAGAGATTCAAATGGAATGCGTTTTCTTCGGCATTGTCTTCGTTGCCGCGGAAGTTACCGCTATTGACGTCGATCGCGACGAGGGCTTCGGTAGGATCGATCACGATCGATCCGCCACCCTTGAGCGGAACCACACGCTGATGGATCTTGGCGATTTCCTGTTCCAGTTTGTAGTGATGGAACAGTGGTTCGCGGCTATCGTAGAGTTGGATCCGGTTCGCATAGCGAGGCATCACCAGTTCCATGAACTCTTTCGCGCGATTGAACGCATCGGGATGATCGAGAACGATTGAGTCGATGTCTTCGGTGAACGTGTCTCGAATGGTGCGAATCATGATATCGCTCTCTTCGTAGACATCGCATGGACCTGGTTGGTTCTTGATGCGACGCACCAAGCCTTTCCAGAGGCGGAGCAAGTACGCAACGTCTCTAGAAAGTTCCTTGCGCGAGCGTTCTTGGCCGGCGGTGCGAACAATGAACCCGACGCCCTTGGGGATATCGAGTTCGAGCATCATCGATTTGAGTTTTCGACGTTCGTCTTCGTCTTCGATCTTTCGGCTGACACCGACGCGGCCTAGCGACGGCATGAGGACGAGGTATCGACCGGGGATGCTGATGTAGGTCGAGAGGGTTGGACCTTTGGTCCCGATACCCTCCTTGATCACCTGCACGAGAACTTCGTCACCCCGGCGAAAGATCTCTTGGATGGGTGGCTTGAAACGAGGGCGTCCGCTACGGAGTCGGCCTCCTTTGGGGTGTATCGAGCTGCCATGCCGACCGGCGGAGCCTCGACCACCTTTGTCCGAATCGGAGTCTTCGTCGTCATCATCGTCGATACCCGGGTTGTGGCCACTCATGATTTCCGCCGGGTCGTAGCCCGCTTGGCGGAAGTACTGAGGTTCGATGTCGCTGATGTGTAGGAACCCGTTTCGACCCACTCCAAAGTCCACGAATGCGGCTTGGATGCTCGGTTCGATATTGACAATCTTGCCTTTGTAGATGTTTCCAACCCAATTGCTTTGGCTGGTTCGTTCGGTGTAGAGTTCCTCGAGGGTACCGTCTTCCAGAAGTGCGATTCGACACTCTTCTGCTTGGGAGACGTTGATGAGCATTTCCTTCTTCATCGTACGCTGAATTTCCTTTGCATTGATTTCCTGTTATGTGTCAGCGGATACGGAGTATGTATCTTGCTGTTGAAGTTTGTCATGCTTGAAGCACGATTTCGGGCACAAGCCCGGCGAGTTGATTCATTAAGAAGGCTTCGACTTCGCGCGCGGTACTCAGTCGCAGCGCTCGCCATGCCATGGCTTCGCATTGTCCTAGTGTGACAGAGCGGATGGCTTTCTTAATGACGGGGATAGCGGCTGGAGCCAGGCTCAGCGTTCGTATCCCCATGCCTACCAGCAGGAGTGCATGAGCTGGATTGTTGCTCATTTCCCCGCACACGCTGGTAGATTTGCCGTGCGCAGAAACGATCTGATGCGTTCGTTGGATCAGTCGCAACACGGCAGGATCGCACGCTTGATAAAGGTCAGCGACCGAATCGTTACTTCGGTCCACTGCAAGCGTGTATTGCGTCAAGTCGTTGGTGCCGATACTGACGAAATCGATTTCGTCGATGAAACGGTCCAACATCAAAACAGCAGCCGGCACCTCGACCATCATGCCGACTTGGACAGCGCAAGGGGTATAGTTCCCTTCCGCCCACAAATCCTCCGAAACACTTCGGAGTAAAAAACGAGCACTGCGCAATTCGTCTAAGGTGGTAACCATCGGAAACATAATTCGGCAGTCACCTGCGCATGCAGCTCGCAAGATCGCTCGCACTTGGACTCGGAACAAAGCAGGGTTTCTCAAGCTGAGCCGGATCGACCGCAATCCGAGGAACGGATTGTTTTCCGGTTCTGCTGGGCGAACCATGCCCATTTTGTCCGCTCCCAAATCGAGCGTTCGAATAACCACAGGTCTGTCTTTCATGTCGCGTACGACTTGCAAGTAAGCCTGATAGTGTTCTTCTTCGGTTGGCTCTGAGTCGTGACCCAAGTAAAGAAACTCGGTCCGGTAGAGCCCGACACCGTCGGCGCCGCGAGCGAGGCAAGCCTCGGTTTCATGCGGAAACTCGACGTTGGCCATCAATTCGATCCGCACACCGTCGCTGGTGATCGCAGGTAGGTCGCGAAGTTCTTGAAGTTTTGTGGCGATCGATTCGCGGGCTTTGCGGCGCAAAAGATACCGCTCTCGCGTGGCGTCGTCAGGAGATACGATGATGCGGCCGAGATGCCCATCGACAATGACTTCGTCGCCCGATCGGATGTTATGCAGGAAGTTCCCAACGCCGACGACAGCAGGTATTTCCATCCCACGAGCGACGATCGCGGTATGACCACCAGGGCCGCCCGCTTCGGTGCAGATCCCTAAGACTTTCGATGGATCGAAGGCGGCGGTTTCGCCGGGGGTCAAATCATGGCTGACAACGATGGCTTCGTGAGGCAGTTCACGAAGGGTCGGAGCGGGTTTGCCCGATAGCGCCTCAAGCAATACACGTTCGACGTCCCGGACATCCGATGCCCGGTCGGCGAGGAATGACGAGCTCGCTCGTCGAAACGCTGCAGCGTACTTGGCGAATACTTCACTGACAGCGTACTCGGCCGAGTATTGCTTGTCGCGGATCAAGTGCTCTGTTTCAAACCGAACATGAGGGTCGAGGAGAAGTTGCTGCTGAGCAGAAAAAATACCGCCCAGGTGCTGGCCCCAGGTTGCGGTTGTTTGTTCGCGGCTCTCCTCAAGTTTCCGGTTGGCTTTTTCGACAGCCTCGACCAGACGCAGCCACTCCCGCTCGGTTTCTTCACGAGCGATCAAGCAGCGCGCAAGGCTATACCCTTCGCGGTCGAAAACAAGAGCTTTTCCGATCGCAACACCCGGGGAAACCGCGATGCCCTGCAATTCCAGCATGCTGTAGTTTCTCGTTGCTTCCGTCAGAGAACGGGAATCATTCCCTTCGCGGAGCAACTAATTCACTTTGAGTTTAAGGTTCATTGAATTGGGAATCGAACAAATGCGAGATCGCTTCGATCGCCGCATCCGCATCGGGGCCTTGGGCGCGAAGCACCAGCTCGCAACCTTGCATTGCACCCAAGGTAAGTAGACTGATCATCGACCGGCAGTCTGCGATTTGCCCTGCCCGTTCCAGTTCAATCTGGCACTGAAAAGCCGTTGCTGCGCGCACGAGTTTGTCCGCGGGGCGCATGTGCAGCCCCTCTGGGTTGAGGACGGTTACGGTACGGTGCATGATGGCTGAATTGGTTTGCACGTTAGCCACCGAATTGACTGCGGTCGGCTTCTTCGAGCAAAGCCTGAATATCCTCGGCCGTTTTGGACTGACGAAGCAGTTTGCAAAACTGGTCATCGCGAAGTTGACGCGAGATGTTTTCCAGGGCTCTCAAGTGATCTCCGGGACGGTCGGGAGGGGAAACGAGCAGGAAGAACAACGAGGCTTTCTGTCCATCGAGGGACTCGAAATCGAGTCCGTCCGGACTAACGCCAACGGTACCTACCAGCTTCTCAACGCTCGAGTGCTTGGTGTGTGGGACCGCGACCCCGCGGCCGATCCCGGTACTACCAAGCTCCTCGCGTTTCAAGATCGCTTTGATAATGTCGTCTTGGTCCGCCGCATTGATTTCTCCAGCAGCGACCAAGGCTTCCACCAATTCGGCAACTACCCCTTCTTTCGAAGAGGATGCCAATTGGGATCGAATCGCTTTTGGGGCGATAAAAACGGAAAATTTCATTGAACTAGAAATCCTCAAAGATTTTGCGTTTCGCGAGAGAAATCTCCGCGAAAGGAGTGGAATGAATGATGTGCATGAAGTTCGGGGGGCGGCCGTCCGTCGTCAGGCTTCCGACCAGTATCGACCAAACGATATCGATCGGAGAAGCTTTATCAACGGTGATCTCTCAGTAGTTTTCGATCGATCGGAGTCCCATCAAGTGCTTGACCTGTGCGTGCGGAGTTGGCTCTCGCGGAACTTCCCGAAAAGCCAAGTAATTCCCAGGTTTTTGGGACGAGGTCCGATCCTAGGTATGGCGAGCATTGGGCCCCTTGTGCTCGGTAACTCGTTCCTTGTGCTTGCGAATTTGGTGCTCAACCTTGCCGATGGTCATGTCCAACGCGGAAATAACGGTCGACGACTCTGTCGTCGCCACAAAATCCTGCGAATGTTCTGCGGAAACGTTGATTTCCACCGACGGTTTGTCCAAGTGCTCCAAATCCACAGTGACTTCGATGGCATTGATTCGGTCGAACAAGCGTCGCAGCTTTTCGACTTTTTCAACGATGATGGCCTGATCTTCGGATTTTAGATGGCCATGGCGGGCGGAAACGTTGACTTGCACGGATAATCTCCCTGACTGCGATGGATTGACAAGAGGCGGCACCATGCGGCTTGCATTACGTCGCGGAATCGCCAGGAGACGGCACCGCTACGTCGAACCCGGCCGAGATTGTAACTCTTTCGCGGCATCGCCACAAATCCCCGTCCAGGAAAGGATTTAGAGGAATTTCAATTCCTATGAAAACCAATTGGATTTCGGAGTGTTCATAGAAACTAGTCCCGCTGTCTGATTAAGATAGAGTCTAGACAGAATTGCGGGGAGCATCGCGCCCGGCGAAACGACGGAAAACTTGTGAACGATTTTCCAGGATCGTAAGGAAATGGCATTAAAAGCATTGGCAGATAGCAGTGGCGAGGACCAGAAATCCATGGTTTTTGAGGCAATTGCTTCGAGATTCTGCGGTTCGCAGATTGGGAAGAAGACCCGGAAAGGGTCGTTGCTACTCCTAGCCCTCTGCGGATGGAACGCCGCGTCTGCAATCGCCCAACCACCCTCTGGCGGGTTTCCGGGTGGCCCTCCAGGCACGTCGTTTGGGGGAGGTGGCATGATGATGATGGGTGGCAGCGGATTCGGCGGTGATCGCGGCCGGGGAGGTGACCGGGGTGGCGACCGAGGTGGTGGATCTCCCTGGGGTGGAGGTGGCTTTGGCGGCGGGAGCTTTGGCGGGGGGGGCTTCGGCGGAGGTGGTGGCGGTTTCGATCCGTCCCAGTTCATTTCCAGGATGGATACCAATGGCAATGGTTCCATCGATCCAGAGGAGGCCCAAGGCCCCGCGAGGTTCATGTTGGACCGTATGGCGAGGGGCAATCCGAAGATCGATCTTAGCAAGCCGATCCCAATCTCGGTGATCACCGAAGCGTTTCAGCAAATGCGGAGTGGTGGCGGTGGTTCCCCTTGGGGCGGAGGTGGTCCTGGCGGGGGCGGTGAAGATGACGCGGTAGCTTTGGAGTCCGCGACGCTTGTTCCTGGTTTCGGAGTGAAAATTCAGAAGTCTCCAGTCCCGGGGTTCGGTTCGTCCGCACAGAGTTTTAGCGTCAAAGTCGAGGAGCGAGACTTGAGGGATGCCGATGAACGGTTGCGGCGCTTCGATCGGAACTCTGATGGTGCAATCGATGAAAACGAGTATAAAGAATCGAGATGGGGTGAGCCATTGACCCAATGGGATCGCAACAAAGATGGCAAACTGACCCGTGAAGAGGTCGCTTCTCGCTACGCACGACGTCGCGAGCTGCGCGATACCAAGGGCCAGGAAGGTGATAAACGGGGTGGGAACGACAGCAATCGCGGTGGGCAAAATAACCAAGCCGAAGAAAAGAAGGGGGGCACCCGTCCGTTTGAAAAGCAAGCTAGCTTTAGGATCACCGACAGTACCGGCGCTGCCCCTCGTCCGGTCGGAGTTCCAGAGTGGTTCATTCGCGACGACACGAATGGTGATAATCAGGTTTCGATGAGCGAGTTCGCTCGTAAGTGGGACGCCTCCTCGCTTGAGGATTTTTACAAGTTCGATACCAATCAAGATGGATACATCACTGCCAAAGAGTGTTTGGCGGGGGTGAAAAAAGGGTATCTCAAAGGTTCCAGCAGTTCGGGCTCCTCGAGTTCGAGCAGTGCGACAGCGTCAACAGGTTCCGGGGGCGATGCCGCTGGTCCTGCGGCAGGTGGTGGGGCGCCTATGGCCGCAGCATCCTCTCCATCCTCGGGGGGAAGTTCCGATCCAAACGTCGCGTTCGCCAAACGTCGAATCGATAAAGCTGACAAGGACAAGAACGGCTTCCTCACGCCGGACGAATGGTCCGAGAGCACCAAGTTTGCAGATGTGGACAAAAACGGCAACGGTCAGATCGATATCGTCGAGTACGTCCAGTATCGAAAATCAAGATAACGAAGTGTGACGAAAGCCGTGGTCGATCTCAACCACAGAGGAATCGATGTTTTCTCGACAAAAACCCAGTGCGATCCGAACGCATTGGGTTTTTGCGTTTAAAGTGTGACACCAACCAGCAATCGCTCGACGGAACGCCTGCGGTCAAGCAACAATGCATACCCGGCAAATCCATTCAAATGGTAATGACTAGAAATCAAACCCGCATCATGTACCCAATCTCCCGTAATACTTGCTTCCGCAATTCCTCGCTCATGGCCGTTTGTGCCTTGGTACTTTCCTTGGTTGGTCTTGCGCCGGGCGCCAAAGCCGCATGCGCAGACGGCGAGGTACAGGGAGTTTGGGTTGGTTGGTTAGAAACGCCGAAGCAGCATTTGCGTTTGATTGTGCGGATCGATTCGATTAGCTCTGAAAAGGTTGATGGAAACGCGACGGTGCAAGGATCGATTACAAGCCCAGACCAGTCACAGGACAGCTTGCCATTGCGCGATGCCAAGCTCAGCGACGCAGGAGTGATCTCATTCTCGGTGGCTCCTGCCTCCAATCCGAACGCAGGGTACTCGTTTGTAGGCAAGCGAGTTGGCGATGCGGTCGAGGGAGAATTGAATCAAGGGGATGCAACGTTGCTCTTGCGATTGAACAAGGCGGCTAGCCTTCCGGAAGAGGGCAAGGAGCGTTTGGCGGCCAATTCGGCTTGGGTAGGGAGTTTAGATCTCGGGGGGCGAAAGCTACCGTTGCGGTTCCGTATTTATTCGAAACCTCCGTATGGCTCGGACGAGAGGCCTCGTGTTGTCTTCGACTCGTTGACCGAGAAGGCAAATGGATTCGAGGTCACCATGGCTGCAGGTAAGGATTCGACGGTCGAGTTTTCGATCCCAGCCATACCAGGTAAAGCAAAGTACATCGCCAAGTTGGACGAAGCAAAGACGGGCTTGGTCGGGAAACTCCAACAAGGCTTCCTGCCGTTGACATTGGAAATGCATCGGGTTTCGGAGTTGGAAGCCGAACCCATCGGTAGTGATGCTTTGGTCCAACTTATCGAAAAGACTCCGTATGGTGCGCCACCTGTGGTCGAAGTTCCGTGGGAAGACGACAAGGGGACTAAAGGTTCTACGAAAGCGAACGAGTCGCAAAATGCCGTGGTGCAACTGCCCGATGGGCTGCGAGAAGAACCGTTCGTGATCGAACGGGTGGACCCGCGTAAACCGAAGTACGATGGCAAGAAACTCGTAGATCGCGATTACCAATTATCGGGAACCATTACTTGGCCCGCGGGTGCAACCGCAGAATCCAAGTTGCCGGCAGTGGTGATGATCACAGGCAGCGGTCCGCAAGATCGGGACGAGACCATCGGAACACATAAACCCTTCATGGAGATCGCTCGCTTCCTTGCGCGAAATGGAATGGTGGTGTTCCGCTATGATGACCGTGGCGTAGGGCAAAGCACTGGTGATTTTCTTCGATCGACTACGGCTGATTTCGCGGACGACGCCGTGAGCGTGTGGCAACATGCACGGACGATCGATGGCATCGAGAGGAGCCGTGTCGGATTGCTTGGGCACAGCGAAGGCGGAATCATCGCACCGATGGTTGCCGCTTGGCAACGCGAAGTTGCATTCTTAGTGCTGTTGGCTCCCCCGTCATTACCTGGTTCGGAAATCCTAAAATCTCAAATCGACCGTATCTCGGAACTCGAGGGTGTCGATGAGGAAAGCCGTGCGGGAGCGAGACTCCTTCAATCGGACTTGCAGCAGATCGCGATGGCATTTGCACCCGATGATGAACGGGCCTTGGGAGAAGTTCGAAAAGCGATCTCGCAGCGATGGGATTCATTGAAGAATCTATCGGGAGGAGATGCTGCCAACGCGAATGGTCCCGAAGCGGAAGCGATCAAAAAGCGAGTGATCGAACAAGTCACCCTCCAGTTTGAGCAACTCCGGAGTCCGTGGATGAGATACTTTTTGGCGTACGATCCCTCCTCGAACTGGATCTTGCACAATAGTCCCACGCTTGCGATTTGGGGAGAGCTCGATTCCCAAGTTCTTCCTGAGCCAAATATGGATCGCCTCGCGTCGATCATCGAGAGAAACGTCAACCTAAATGCCGAGTTGGTGGTTTTGCCCCATTTGAACCATTTGCTCCAAACCGCTAGAACAGGGCTCCCTAGTGAGTACGATAGCATCGACGAGTCCATTTCAACGACGGCTTTGGCTTGCATCCTCAATTGGCTAAAATCCAACTCAGCGCTCCCTTAAATAACTGCGATTGAGCCAACTGGCAGATCACTTATGATTATCCGACGCTCTCTGGTCGATGACATTATCCGATATGTTCGTGTCGACAGAAGGCATGTTCGTGTCGACAGAAGGCATGTTCGTGTCGACAGAAGGCATGTTCGTGTCGATAGAAACCGTGGAGGTTGAGTCGATGAAGACTCGATGGATGGATCATGATGCCCCGAGCAACAATGACATTCGGGACGAGATTTTGAGGCTGTTGATGTGCCTGAAGAAAGGTGAAAGCATCTGCCCATCGGATGCAGCACGCGCCTTTGGATCAAAATGGCGTCAGCACATGCCGTTGGTGCGTGAGGTAGCCGCTGACATGGTGCGCGATGGGATGATCGAGGTCGTTCAGAGGGATGAAGTTGTCGATATTGATGAACGCGATATTGAATCGATCAAGGGGCCGATTCGCTTGCGGTTGATACCAAAGAGCAAAGTCACTGACGTGGACGATTCGGATAGCAATGAATGAGGATCAACAGACGTTAGCAATGCGACCGATTAGGTCAATCCCATCACTCCATCATCGATTGCCTGGTCCTCGCGTAAGCGATTGGACCAAAAATCAGGAGGGGAGCCCACGCTGCGATCGCTGGCGTGATCAACGTCCCGCTGGTTCCCAAAGATCCGAGAGCCATGGATACCGCAAAGAACAGCCCGAAGGTTGCTACGCAAGCAACAATCAATTGAACCACGTTTCGGTTGCGGGTCGAAAGGATCAACGGCAGTCCGAGTAGTAGCTGTGTGAAGTCGAGAAGCGGTTGCAGGAATCGAGAGTGGACCATCAATTTGAGGTCCTCTCCGTAGTAGTCGGACTGGTTTTTGAGCCGCCAAATCAAATCCGACGTCGATGCGAATTGTCTCGCGGTTCCACCTCTCAGCATGTCGTACTCGACCTTGCTCGGAACAAAGCATTGATCTTCGGTGAGCCACGGTGTATCCGCAGGGAGAAGCAGGTAGTCGATCCCATCCTGACGCACGGATGGCTTCCCTGTCAGTGCGGTATTGATACTGACCCCATCGATTCGGAATCCCTGGCCATGCGTTTTGTCCGCCGGCAAGTACATTGCAACGGTACCGCTAAGTTGAGAAGTGACATTGGACGCGGGGCTATAGAATTTGAAGATAGGATTCTGGATCGATTGTGTATTGGTGATCAGATTTCTGCCGGCGATTAGAATCCCCATGTCGACATCCTCAGTCGGCCGCATCGGAACCAATCGCTCAGTCCCTTGGAGATCTTGTGGATTCTTGCTCAAAGTCGCAGACCATTTTGGGATCAAAAGTTCTCGTGAGCATGCGGCCCCTAATATGGCGATAACAGACATGACGATGACGGGGCGGACAATTCGTGCTTTGCTGATGCCCGCTGCGAGTAACGCAGTCAGTTCATTGGTACGGTAGAGCCATGCAATGACGAACATGGTCGATAACAGCGTCAGCAGTCCACACGTCCGGTCGTAAATGCTCAGCAGGTAGGGGCTGTAGTACTCGGCGAGAGCGAGGAAGAAATTACCTCTATTCCGCCCGTACTGTATGAACTCGTCTAAATTGGTAAATACCTGCGCAATGATCAGCAGTCCTGAGAGCGTGACGAAACAGATCAGGAAGACGCGAACATAGAGAATTAGCAGGTAGCGATCGATGCGGGTCATAGGGGGATTGCTACCAAAACCGAAGGCTTCGACGCAAGCCCCAGAAGCAAGTTGCCGTGGGATTGTCCTGTAACTGAACACCGACGAGAAAATTGCGTGAGTTACTATCGGGGACTCGAGGGATTACCCAGGCTAGCTGAATCACTTGGGCGGGAGGTTAGCTGCCAGGTCATAACTAGCCGGTAGGTTCGGACAATATGCAGGAACTGCCGGCCGTAACCTTATTCTTTGATAGCTTTCACGATGAAGTTGGGATTGGATGTTTCCAAGCGGTGTTTTTCGAGTTGGTAAGTACCTCGAGAGATTTGGATCATCCAGAGTTGAGGCTCGACGTTCCATTGAGCGATCATCAATTGCTGCAATTCGACGACGTATTCCATGCTCATCATATTGGCGACCAAGCAGCCGTTTTTTTGTAAGCGTTTCCATGACGATGCAGCGAGTTCGGTAACGGAACGTCCTGTGCCGCCGATGAAAATCGAATCGGGGTCAGGGAGGGTGCCCCAAGCGGTGGGGGCTTCCCCGAGGACAGGGACCAGGTTGTCTACGGCGAAAAGTTTTGCATTTTCGGTCATTAGCCCAAAGTCTTCGGCATCCATTTCGATGGCGTAGACTTTGCCACTTCGCGCGATTTGGGCCGCTTCGATCGCAACCGAACCGCTTCCTGCTCCGATATCCCAAACGATTGAGGTTGGTTTCAAGTTCATTTCGCTGAGGGCCACGGTTCGAATTTCGCTGGGGGTGAGGAGACCTCGTTTGGGTTTGCTTTGCCGGAAGAGTTCGTCGGGGTTTCCGAACAAGCGGCGCGAATGGGTGGAGATGTGCTGATCGGGAACGCCAGGGTGTCGGACCAAGACCATCACATTGAGTGGTGAGAATCGTTGGTTGACGATATCTGGAATTGCGGATCGAGTGACCCTTTCGTCGGGCGAACCGAGATTTTCGCAAACGTAGGCGGTAAAGTAGGTTACGCCTTTGGCGAGGAGGGCTTTCGCAAGTTTTTGCGGAGGAGTGTCTTCGGAGGTGAAGACGCCGACCTTCTCAGCGGTTCGTATTCTTTCAATCACGCGATCGATAGGTTGAGTTGCGAGATTCGTCAGGTAGGCTTCGTCCCAACTTTCCTTGACCCGAGCGAAAGCGAGTTGCATGCTGCTGACGTGGGGGAGGACATCGAATCGATCCTTTCCCAGACGATCGCAGAGGAATCGAGCGGTACCGTAGAAAAGTGGGTCGCCGCTTGCGAGAACGACTGTTCCAGGTCCAGACCGGTCGATAGTGTTAGCGAGTCGATCGAGATCGGAACCGATGATTTCCTGGGGGCCTTGGTACTCTGGAAACCTAGCCAGTAGCGATGCGGAACCGACGAGTAATTTTGCAGAGCGAATAATCTCGTTGGCGTGTTGGGTCAATCCGGGCGCGCCATCATCTCCGATGCCGACGATGGTAATTTTGTTATTTTGCATTTCAAGATTCCGCGCGCATAGTGACAGCAACAGAGGCCTCTAAAAGTAAGGCGGCTCGAAAACCAATCCCGCCACGGGTGAGGCACACTGCTAGATGTAGTCGAAAATACTCAGTTTAGAGTTGTTCGCCAACAGCTTCAAACCCGCTTCGTAGGCAACTTGTCGGGCGTTGAGTTCGGTGATGACCGAGGCCAAGTCGGCATCAAGGTTTTCCGATTCGGCGGCTTTAAGTTCATTCTGCCGATCTTCGTGATTGCGCTGAATATCGTCGATCTGCTGTAGAGAGATACCGAGTGAGCCACGGCTACTGGAAAGTCGGTCGAGATCTTCATCGAGCAGGTGG
>VGZN01000051.1 GCA_016872635.1 Planctomycetota bacterium
TGGTCATTCCCTCGACCGAAACGGTATCCATGTGGGCTTCAAGTACCAGCCGCTTCGAAGCATCTAGCCCGGGGACTCTAGCGATCACGTTATCACGTCCTGGCAGTACGTTCTGTCGCCAACACTCAATCCCGAGACAATTCCAGAATTGTTCGATGCGATCTGCGCATTGGGCCTCTCCAGCCCCCCCCGGATAAAACGCATTCACACTGTTGATGCGAACCAATTGATCGAGAAGTTCGACGGAGTTCATGTCAAGCAATTCGGCGCAATAAGAGTGCTTCTGTGTGCAGTCCAGGGCCAAAACCGAGCATAACGGCGTACTCTCCAGGATCGGTTTCGGCTGCGATTTTCTCCAGAATGAACAGCACAGTCGGAGAGGACATATTGCCGTAGTAGGCCAAGACATTTCGTGACGGTTCCATCTGTTTCTCCGAAAGATCCAAGCATGCCGCGACAGAGTCCAGGATCCGAGGACCACCGGGATGAACCGCCCATGACTGGACGGATTCGATGTCAACATGATTCTCCGAAAGCCACTGAGCTAAAGGTCCGCGCAGTCGCTCTTCGATAATCCTGGGAACCCGCGGAGAGAGAGTCATCTGAAACCCGTGATCACCGATCTTCCAGCTCATCATCTCCCCGGTTTCTTCAAGTTTGCACGAAAAGCTCGATGCAATCTCCCAATGTGCATTTCCACGAGGGCTGTTGGAGGAGTCAGAGAGGCTAGCATCCGCGGAATCGGCGGCGAGAATCACGCACCCGGCTCCATCGGAGAAAAGTGAGTTTGCAACGATTTGCTCACTATCATCGGAGTACTGCTGATGGATGCTGCACAATTCCACGGCCCCAACCATCGCGATGGCATCCGGTTGTGAACGCACAAGTGCCTCTGCCACTCGCAATCCATTGATCATTCCATGACATCCCATAAACCCTACATGGGTGCGCTGAGTATGCATCGATAAACCAAGCCTATCGATCAAATGATGATCGATTCCAGGGGCGCTAAATCCGGTACATGAAACCGTAATCAGGTGAGTTATCGCCGAAGCGCTTAACCGAGCATGTTTCAGCGCGTCGTTCGCCGCACGTTCCAGCAAAGGACCAGCATGCTGGCTGTAGGCATGCATACGCTCCGCCGTTGTAGGCCCCAAGGGTCGCTCTCGCGATGCAACTTGATAGAAGCTTTGACGATTGAACAAATCCCGGTCACTCGAGTCCAGCAGCACGCTGGAACGCCGCAGCACACCAGATTTGCGATACAACGCCGGTAGCAATTTGTGCCATCGTTCCGTGATATTCAATTGCTGAGCCAAGATCGCCGAGTCATCTTGTGCGACCGTTCCCTCGGGGATCGCAGTCGCCATGGCGAGGAATCTCGCCTGCGATCCATAGTGCGTCTCGCGCAACGTATTTTCCTTGAAGGGTACTGTCATTGTGTTGCCTTGCGAACAATCCAATTTCGAACTGGAGGAAACCAATCACAAACACGCAGCACCCATTGGGCACGACGCGGCATGCGGGCCTGGTTGGCGATCCAACGACATACCGATTGCGAAAAACGACGTTGCTGGATTGCCCATCGATCCCATTGTGACGAGGAGTCCTCGTAGGAATTACATCGTATCGCGGAAGCGATCAATGGAACCACAGCGAACGCACTTGCCAATGCCCAGGACATCCCTTCCCCGGTGAATGGCTCAATATAACCGATCGAATCCCCCACTAAAAAAACGCGGGGCACAGCCACAGGATCGGAACACCGTGTCAGATGGGGAGTGGTCAACCATGGCTTGGTGTGCCAAACCGGTTCGGGTCGATATCCGCAGTACCCGACGATGGAATCGATCGCCGCCGGAATCGAGCTTTTTCCTTGCACCGCTGTCGGATCGACCGCGGCTGCGATGTCGTAATAACCACCATCGGTTTTGCACAAACCGACATAACCGTGAGGTGCCACGAGCATATGGAGCGATTTTTGATCCCTAAACATCGGACCATGGGTCAGCAAACTGTCTGGACTCAACTCCGACTCATGCACCATGCATTGAACACCAATGCGTGATTGCGATGCAACGTGGGACCTCCATGGGGGCGTTCCGCCCAGCGGCGATCGATTCAATCCCGATGCAACCACTGCAATTTTGGCAACCAATCTTTTGGATGTAGAACGTAGGCCACCGATTGCAGGCCGAACGTGTAGTTCGACGTATTCCTGGGACATGTTCGATTTGACACCACCTGCGGGAATGCTTTTGGACGTAGCCGAACCGATAGATGACAAATCGCTCGTCCGCAATTCACATGACGGCAAGTCTCCGGATGGTAAGTCTCCGGATGGTAAATGGAGCGTTCCGAGCGTCTCGGGTAAGAAGTGAACCCCGGACCTGATGGCGGCTTGAACTAAGATCGTATCGACCGTAGAACGGCGCACACTCCACAAGCTCGGGATCGGCCAGCAATGCGGGCTTCGGCCAAACTGCACATGGAGTCGCACGAGATCCATTACTCCTCGGCGCCGCAATTCTTCTGCTACCCCTAATCTCTGCAGGTAATTGATCGCACGTGGATTCAGGCAGCCACCACAAACTTTTTCGCGAGGAAATCGCTTGGCTTCAACCAGCAGCACTTGCAATCCTTCGCGTGCCGCTAAGATCGCAGTGGTCGAGCCAGCGATCCCGGCACCGATGATTACGAGGTCCCAGTTGACACGTTCTGCCTCAGCAGCTGTGATCGTTCCAGCCAACTCGACGGCAACGTCGATAGGCTCCACCGCTGCAGGCATCGCTGCGGAATGTTGGATCCATTGCGTTGCCATTAAGAGGTACGCTCCCAACGCATCATGAATCGTTCAGGCCAATGTCGGCGAATTGCGACATCCCGCATCCCCGCTTCTGCTGCTATGGCCATTGCTTCGGATGGTGCCAATGCGGCTCGCACCGATTGCGGACCGTCGAAGTGAACCACCTTTGAACGAGACAGCAAGTGGCAACCCAAATACGCCAACCACCATCCGAGCGAGGTTCTGCACAAGTCATCGACGAGCACCGCGCGCCGAGCCAATCGCTTCATAGCACGCAAAACCTCTATTGCCGACGAATCATCAAAATGATGCAAAAACAGCGTGCAGTACACAATATCGAAGGGACAATTCACGTCATGAACGAACTCCCCTTCGAAACGGCTTAGTAGGGGTGATTGTGATGGCGTCGGTTCATCCGCCTGCATCCGATCTGTGCTCGAAGTATTGGAAATCGCTTGCACCGCTTCGAAAACATTCATCACTTCAAATCGAATGCAACACGTGTCGGAAAACTTAGTTTTTTGCTGCTGGGATCGCGCCTGTTCAATCGCAGTGGAACTCATGTCCCATCCGATCACCTCGGCTTTAACTCGCCCGGTCAACTGTCGCGCGACCCCCAGCGCGATCTCGCCATTCGCGCATCCCAAATCGAGTATACGTACAGGCTCGTCCGAGTCGCGACGACGATCCCTCTCGCAAACGCTCACGATCTCTCGGACAAGTTGATCGACCGTCCCTGAAAAAGCATTGATGCGGCGCAGCCCACGAAGTGCCTTGGCATGTTCCTTTGGGCAGAGCTCAGGATCATCCATCAGTTCCGGGACGAGTACTCGCTTTCTCATCGACTGGCAAAAAAGTGGTCTTCCATGGAAGCAAGATGCTAGCCAACTCAATGGCTTTAACACATACAGCGATGTGACAAAGCGACTTGCAACACCACAGTACATGTAAAAAACGAATCGCATCCGGTCGACGGTTATCATTGTTTGATATGAGACGAAAAAAATGGTCAAACCAGCTCCAGTTCCGAGGTGATAGATTTCGCCGTAAGGGTGTTTCGGCTAGTAAACAGTGAGTCCAACTTGGTATAGTTTTGGCACTTGGTGATTGCACAGACGCTCTTTGAATTGCATGAACCATGCCGAGAATTGTACACGCCAGGTTAGGTACTAAGGAGGGTTTTCGCTGTGGCAATGGGAAGCTATTTGCAAGGAAATTTCGAAGTGTCTTTGGACAAGTGCCGAAGTCGGTGTTGTGCGTTATACCAAGTACCTGCGCCCGGTAGAACTAAAACCACCGTGAGCAAGATCGTATCTCGCGTTGTCTACGAATGGCTCTTCCTGGTTAGTTTGGTTTCATTGCCATCGATATTCCTTGCACAGTCGGCAGTGGCACAGCAAACTACAGCACAGCAATCGCAGCCCAGCCCTAAGCCGGGAGAAGCGAACTTAGAATACAGTCGTGTTTTCATCTTCGTGGATCGAACAACATCGCTTGGGCATACCCACGGTGTCGAAGGCAAATTCAAATCCGGCCGATTGGCGATCTCTGCGAAAGAGCCAGGCAGTTTGGTGTTCGATATGAAGTCGTTCGTTGCTGACACAGAAACCGCTCGCAAAGTTCTCAACGTCGAGAGCACCATCGATGAAGCGACACGGCGAAAAGTCAACGAGAACATGTTGGGGCCTGAGATCCTGAATGTAAATCGCTATCCGGAAGCCAAATTCGACAACATTCGTGTCACAGCCACGGGCAAAACATCGAACCGCAAACTTCCAGAGTACATCCTCGAGGGGGATTTCACGTTGCAGAAAACGACGCGGCACCTTCAGATCCGGTGCGATCTCGAAGAGAAGGATGGATGGCACCACATCCGCGGTTCCTTCAAAATTCTCCAGTCTGATTATGGCATCAAGCCGTACACGAAGATGCTTGGGGCGGTTGGAATCAAAGATGAATTGATGATTATGGGAGATATTTGGTTGGTACCAGTATCATGATTGAGTTTCCAAACGTACAAAAAGGTGTGATTCGCAACCATTACGATATCACCACACTCTTCTATAGGCTCTTCTGGGGGCCACACATCCATCATGGATACTGGGAGTCGAACGAGACTTCGTCTCGGGCACAGATTCAATTGACCGAACGGTTGGCACACGCTGCAAAAATCCAAACAGGAAGCCGAGTCTATGATATCGGTTGCGGCATGGGTGGCTCGAGTGTTTGGTTGGCGAAAAACCTGCAATGCCGTGTCACCGGTGTTACCCTCAGCCCGGTGCAACGAGTTTACGCCGACTTTGCGGCCCGCGCGGGATTGGTTCGACCTCGGCCTGAATTTATTCGTGCCGACGCTGAGAAAGTCGAGTTCCCCGCAGGACAAGCCGATGTGGTTTGGAGCATTGAATGCACCGAGCACTTGTTCGACAAACCCGCCTTTTTTCGCAAAGCAGCCAATTGGCTGAAGCCAGGTGGACGATTTGCATTATGCGCTTGGCTATCGGGAGAATTACCCCTCAACGAGAAGCAAACCGAACAGACCGTCGCTGTTTGCAAAGGAATGTTTTGTCCATCCCTCGGTGCGCAATCGGATTATGGCCGCTGGTTTGAAGAAGCGGGACTCGAAGTCACGCAAACGGGCATATGGACGCGCAACGTCGAGAAAACGTGGGACATCTGCTTGGACCGCGTCAATCGCTCTGGCGTTCGGCATTTGGCCAAAATCTTAGGCAAAAATCACACACTGTTCTTAGATCACTTCCAAGCGATCCTCGATGCCTATAAATCAGGGGCGATGGAGTATGGATATTTTGTGGCGGAGAAAAAAGATTAATGAATACGGCTTCGGCAAAGCTTACTCCGGCCGCGATGAATATCGCGATCGACCATACGTCGACTTCACCCACTACTGGTAGCACTGCAATCACCGCGAACAGTAACATCCTGAATATCGAACACTCGCACCTCACATCACCGCTGAATAAATCACCACTCAATCCATCGCTTCAGGGGAATGCTCAACTCAGAATCTTGCAGAGAACAGCGGGTATCACCTTCGGAATCGGAACACAGCTTCTTTTTCTGGTCACCGTGGTCTACCTATTTTTATTCTTAAGGTTTGGGGGAACGCCACTGCGTCATGGATGGTGGTGGATGGATGCGTTGCTCGCTACTGGATTCGCCATTCCGCATAGTGTCTTGCTAGCGCCACCGACACAAAAGTGGTTGCGTCGGTGGGTGCCTGCGGGAATGCTCGGCTGCATTCACTGCTGCGTCACTTGCGTCACACTCTTAGTCATGTTCCATTGCTGGGGAGGAAGCGATCAAGTCCTTTGGAGAGCCACTGGAATTGCCGAACAAGCGATCTTAGGTTGCTTCTATTTCTCGTGGGTTGCGTTGCTTTACAGCTTGTACTGGACGGGATTCGGCTACCAAACGGGACTGACTCAGTGGTGGTACTGGTTCACTGAGTCCAATCCTCCACGCAGGCCGTTCGTGACGGGCGGCCCATTTCGATTTATGCGACACCCGGTCTACATGAGTTTCCTAGGACTGATTTGGTTCACCCCCGTGATGACATGGGACCATGCGATCCTCACCGCGGTATGGACAGCCTATATCTACGCCGGCAGCTACTTCAAGGACAAACGCTTGCTTCGATTCATCGGGGACGAATACTACGAATACGGGACTCGCATTGTAGGTCTCCCGTGGATAGGCGTTGGAAGCTTGCGACGTTTCAAGCCTCGTTCGCCAGCGGTCAGCCTCGCGCATTAGATACCGCTAGCGGTTCCACGACGGCCTGATCGCAACACTGAAATGAGCCGTTGTGTCAGCGTGGTAGCGGTGTTGGTTCTTCTTTGTGATAACGCAGCAAGATCGACCAGAGAAAACCACCGAAGAACTTTGCAGCAAATTGGCCGACAACAATTATCGGCATCAATGCGCCGAATGCTACGGTCGGAAAAACGATGCTATCGACCAACGCACTTGCTGCGTTGCTCCCGTTTACTTTTTGCATTTTTGTTTTGTCCGACAAGCAGTGATAGACCACTCCGTCTGTCAGTGCTGCCGCGGCGAACGCTAATGTCGAAGCGATTGCAATCTGTGCGGAATCACGATTGATAAGGTACGAGAGTACCGATCCTGCTGCGATCAGCATTCCCATCTTCCACACCAAGCCACGATTTTTCCACTCTTCATGGAGTTTGTCGCGTGTCGTTAGATCGAGTCCAATAAAGAGGAAAGCGTTAGCAATGGAAGCCGACGGACCGAAGAAGGTCGACGACAAATTGGCCAAAACAACTGCGAAAAGATAAAGAAAAATCGTTACCACTGTCCGTCCGCCAATCCCGGATGCCTCTCAAAGGTGTGCCGAACGTGCACTATCCACCAATCGGTGGAATCGATCAAGCCTAAAAGAGAGCAGCTAGCTCATGGGGTGAGAGCTAACAGGATGATACTCGAAAGCAGCCATGGTGAATCGACAGGCGTGCAACGACCACTCGGATGCTGCTGCCGATCCATTACAGATCCTGCCGATAGAGTTGCCAGCATCCGAGGGCGAGCATTACCAAGATGAAAATCCCATTGCTCCAAATAGGTTGCCAAGGATCTCGCTGGACTTGAGGAATATCAAGGTCCGATCGATCGATCGCGTTGACTTTGTTCTCAGGGTTACGCAACACGTACTGAATTGTTTCATTGATCGCAGCAGGCTTGGGGTTTACCAAGTAGAACGGGTTGATGATGTAATCGTAAATCCATTCCGGCGTGGTTTTCCTAGGGTAGAACGACAACCCAGCCGGTTTCATTTCCGAACTGAATACATCGATCTGCTTGACATTGTGACAAACCCATAGCCGATTGGAGGGATCGAAGTGCATGGTCGAGATGTCGCCTTGACCGGCGATGGATGGCTTACTCACTTTCAAACGCGAGTCGGAGTCATCAGGAGAAAGGATCCATAGATCGCCGTCTGTCGAAAGGATCGCGGCCCGGCCATCGTTGGCTACCGCTGTGCGTTTGATATTGGCTTTGCCGATCTCGGTAAGCTCTCGCACCAATTCCATCGTTTCCAGATTCACAACGAGTGGAACTTCTGCATTGGGGCATACGATGGCGAGCGAATCCGAAACAGCCAGGTTGACTACCGCCTCGGCTGGAATATCCAACTGCATTTCTCGCGTCTTCTCAAACTTCCCGTCTTTGCCCTCACTGTGTTTCATCAAGAGAAGTTTGTCTCGGGACACCAAAATCAATGCGTCGAGGGAATTGGAAAGCCCGACCGCCAGCGGTTTCCGCAACCCCCAGTCCGCCTCTGTCAATCGCTTGTACGTTTCATTGGCTTGGGGGATCTTCAAATCAAACCCGAGTACGGAGATTTTTTGCTGGTCGGCTTTGGCTGCCCTCTCTGCATCAAACCAGTAGACCCCATCGGTTGAAGCCGCCAGGAAGCCCTTCTTCCATGGAATCAGGTCGAACGTATCCGCGGGAAGGTCCTGTACCGAATCGAGGCGCGAATCGTCCCAAAGTTTCTTGCCTGTCACCTCCGAGTTAGCACCACCCTCGGGGGCTTTACCCAGTTCAGGAAGACGGGCTAACTCAAGCCGAATCGTCTCACCTCCACCTAGTCCAAACGGGATAAATCGGGTGCGACCAAAGTAAAGGGACGATTCGTCCGCTTGCCAGACAGGCCCGATGACCCGCTGGCCGTCGACTTCACCAAAACCAGTTTGCCATACGCGGTCTTTGTCGTTCCATAACTGAATGCGACCTTGTTGGCTTGCGACGATGGGAGTATCGCCAACTGCCAGGATCCTTTGCACCGTTGGTGGACCTCGCAAGAACGCCTCCGAAAGTCCGCGTACCGTACCGATGGTGAAGCACGCTCCCCAGAATAGCGCAGTAACCACGACACAAATGATCGGGTTTTTCCAAATCAATCCGACAAGCGCCGAAACGCTATAAAACACCATGAAGGCAAAGATGAACAGCGGAATGCACCAAAGGATGCCTCTGTTCCAGATCCCTAACTGGAGGCCCGAGTAGAAATATAACCCAACAACAAGGAAGGAAATATTGAGAGCCACGAAGATGCAACCACCAAGGTACTTGCTCAAGTAAAGCAAACTACGTGATAACGGCTTGCTCAGCAATAAGTGGAGCGAGCCTGTTTGAAACATGTCGGGAATCATCGAACTGGTGATCACGATCGCGATCATCATGGCGATCTGCCCCAACCCCACCCACATGATGAACGGGAAAAGGGAGGCTTCGATGAACGGACGGATTTGTCGAAGTGTGAACGGAAGCGGATCGGTAAACTTCATCCCAGCGTACGTGATCCAAGTCGCTTGGCCGCTCGAGGACCTCAGTGAACCGGGAAACGCGAGATCGAGCAATCGACGGTTTAGTTTTTGCAACTCCTCAGGACTCTTGTTCTCCTTGTTGATCAACTCCTTCAGTTCCGACCTGCGTTCCGCAGTCGGCCACGCATCGTGATCGTACAAGTCCGGTTTATCCATCACGGTATTGAGAGCCGTGACCAACCTTCCGACCGCGATCCGACGCCCTGACTTTTGGCGGTCCTGCAATGCATTTTGGAACTCTTGATCGATCGCAGCGTAAACCAGCTTTTGTGAGCGGGTTCCTTTTCCGGAAGATGCAGTAGCCAATTGATCGAGAACAGTTTTAGCGTTGGTGATCTCCCCCATGCGCACGCGATAGCTTTCACCTTCGGACAAAGAAAGCGGAAACAGTGCTATGAGAATCAACGACCAAGCGGCCAAAAGAATCCATAGGACTCGCGATTGGATCGATTCAATCAAACTATCGTAGAGGATGGCAATGTAAGGCTTCATAGCGTTTCGTATTAGCAGTGAATCGATCTTTTTTATCGTGATGAACTGGGATCTCGAGGAGCGGCATCGCCATTGGCGGAATGAACCATGTTCATGAACACTTGCTCCAAGCTCGGGCGAGCACGCTCGAGACGTAGGATGCTGATCTTGTGGATCCGCAGACAGTCAACCACGGCATCCGCTCCAGACTGATCGATCGATGCGATTCCAATGCGAGTCAACTCTTCGGAGCCACCGTTCGTCAATATAGGAGAGATCGAGTGTGGTACAGCGGTAGGCAGATTGGGGACGTTTGCGAGAATACTCTCGATCGATTTCGCCGCGCCCAGGACCTCTATCTTCAAACTGCTCTTGGAGTCGTCGGTGTGTTGGCGAACCAATTCATCGATGGTGCCAATAGCGCGAAGTTGCCCCAGTGCCATGATCGCGACTCGATCGCAGATCAGTTCAACTTCTTGAAGAATGTGGCTGTTGAGAAAAACCGTCTTGCCCCGTTTTTTGAGCCGATCCAAAACATCACGAATTTGTGATCGTCCCATCGGATCCAATCCGTCGGTCGGCTCATCGAGAATCAGAAGATCCGGATCATGCAACATGGCTTGTGCAAGCCCCAAACGCTGTCGCATTCCCTTGGAGTACCTGCGGACGGCTTCGTGCTGCCGACCGCTGAGACTGACCAACTCAAACAGCTCTTCCTCGCGTTTCCGAATCTCTGAGTCGGTCATTTCGCTGAGGCGTCCGTAGAAATACAGAGCGCTTCGACCTGTGTGGTGCCTTGGAAAAATAAGGTTTTCCGGCAAGTATCCGATTTTGCGTCTGGCACCCTTACTCCCGGCGGGTAACTGCAGAACCTGTGCGGAGCCTCGCGATGGATGAAGGATGCCGAGAAGGACTTTTATGAGTGTTGTTTTCCCAGCGCCGTTGGGGCCGAGCAACCCAAACACCTCACCTTGGCCTACCTCAAGCGACACTTCTTTGAGTGCGGGATGGACGCGGGGTACAAAAAGTCCCTCCCGGTACGTTTTCGAGAGATTCTGTACGTCGATTGCAAGTGGCATTGCCACATGGGACCTCATGAAATCCAGGGTGGGTCAAGGACGAGTTCGAACGGTAATTTCATCCAGGGTAAAGCCTCAATAGTTTAACGGAGTCGACGTATCGTGGCTCCCCTCAGTTCGACCCGCAGGCGAGTTTCTTTGGTTTCTGGTCTCGGAAAAGGATGCCTTCAGACAGGAAAGGTGTTTTCAAAGTAGGCACCTGCCAAAAATTCGTGTTAAAATCGACCCGGTAGGGAAAACCATAACTACGGCTGAAAATCGCGTCGGGCCTAGAACATGGTGCCCATTCCCGCCTACTTCACACGCCTTGCCTCCCTCCTTTTGGTTCTCTAACCCCACAGATATTTCCTATGCGTCGATCGATGATTCTTTCTCGTTGGATTCGTTCCTTTCGCCATGCAGCCCTTGCCTGTGCTGCAGCTTGCACTACGGCATCGCTACTCTCGGATCTGTCTTTCGCTGCTGATCCCGTGATGCTGTTTAACGGCAAGGACTTCAGTGGTTGGCATGGTCGCCCCACTGTCGACCCTCGCAAGTGGAGCACGACCCCGGATGCGGACAAAGCCAAATGGAATCAAGAAATCGCGGATCATTGGAAGGTGGATGGAAACGAGATCGTTAACGACGGCCAAGGAGCCTACCTGACTACCAACACCGAGTATGGCGATTTTGATCTGTCTCTCGATTACAAAATCGTAGCGGGTTGCGATTCTGGTATTTACCTCCGAGGTATCCCCCAAGTTCAAATCTGGGACCCCGATGCGGAAAATAACCGCAAAAACGGGAATGAAAAGGGAAGCGGTGGCCTTTGGAACAACCCTGCCGGTTGGGCCGGTAAAGATCCACTCGTTCGCGCCGACAAAGCGATCGGCGAATGGAACACCATGCGAATCCGCTTGGTCGGCGAACACTGCTGGGTATGGTTGAACGACAAAGAAGTCGTAGTCGATGCACGTCTTCATGATTACTTTGCACCCGGCATGCCTCTGGTCGCTCGCGGACCAATTCAATTGCAAACGCACGGGGCCGAAATCCGTTTCCGAAATGTCAGCGTCAAAGAGCTCTCGGATGAAGAGTCGAACAAGGTTCTTAGCCAAGCGGAAGAAACTAAATTGGCCAAGGCTTCCAGCAAGTTCGATACGCTGTTCAACGGTACCGACCTCTCCGGTTGGAAAGGCGCAACCGGGAATTACACCGTCACCGAAGGAGCTATCCAGTGCGTTCAAGGCAAAGGCGGGGTGCTCTACTCAGATAAGAGTTACGGCGACTTTGTATTCCGAGTCGATTTCCAGCTTCCTCCTGCCGGAAACAATGGGCTCGCGATCCGATACCCTAGCGTCGAAGAGATCGAAAAGCTTCCCAAGGATTTGCGACACGGCGATGCAGCTTATGTCGGTATGACCGAGCTTCAAATCTTGGACGACGGACACCCCAACTACGAAAAGATCGATCCACGCCAAGCCCATGGAAGCGCCTACGGAATGGCCGCTGCAAAACGTGGCTATCTGCGTCCTGTTGGCCAATGGAACCATGAAGTCGTCACCGTCACGGGATCGAAGATTCAAGTGGAACTGAACGGAACACGAATTCTTGATACCGACTTGTCGACAATCAACGAATATATGGCGAACACACCGCACCCTGGCAAGGAACGAACCAGTGGCCACATCGGATTCGCGGGACACTCTGATCCAGTTCGTTTCCGTAACATCTCGATCCAGCCTTTAGGCAATTAGCGGATCGCGATTGATTCAATCGGTTTTTAATCACGCTCAGCAATTTCTTCCGAACCCATCGATCGTTCTTTCAACGCACAGACGGTACAAAGACGAATGAGCTGTCGGCTGAAGGACGGCGATGGGTGAGCGAGAGAACTCGACACTAGCATCTCGGCTCCTTCAAGGAGCATACCCGTAAACTAAGGATACTCTTTTGAAACGTTTGTTGTTCATCGCGTCGTTTGGAGCCTCGTTGCTCGGTACTCGAGTTTTCGCACAAAACACTGCAGAAGCGGCGGTCCTCCGCATCCCTGAAGCGGAAGCATCGTCTGAAAAAGAGATGAAGCCGTATTCGGAGAAGATTGAGCATTCGCAAGCGAAGATCGATATGATTCCGATTCCAGGCGGAACCTTTCAGATGGGTAGCCCCGACAGCGAGCCGAATCGACTCGCCGATGAGGGGCCCGTCCGTGAGGTAAGCGTCGCTCCTTTCTGGATGGCGAAAATGGAGATCACCTGGGACGCTTACGATGTCTGGATGTCCGACCTCGACGTCTTTTATCGCGAGGTCAACAAGGTCAAAGCGACGGTCCGTGATGATTTGGCCGATGAGTTCCAAAAGAGCCAACCGACCAAACCGTACACCGACATGACCTTCGGGATGGGCAAACAAGGGTACCCGGCGATTTGCATGACGCAGCATGCTGCGCGCACGTATTGCAAATGGCTCTCTCGTAAAACCGGACGGTACTATCGACTCCCTACGGAGGCAGAATGGGAGTACGCGTGTCGCGCCGGAACAACCACTGCATACTCCTTCGGCGATGATCCAGCAGAATTGGAAACGTATGCTTGGTTTGCAGACAACGCTGGCGAAGGGTACCACAAAGTTGGACTAAAGAAGCCAAATCCATGGGGACTGCACGACATGCATGGAAACGTCGCCGAATGGGTACTCGATCAACACGTTCCTGAAGGCTATCCGCTAGAGCTTCGCAAAGCCAATCCGCTTCTTGTGCCAAAGACGTTGTACCCCCGCGTCGTTCGTGGGGGGGGGTGGGACAAACCTTCCGAAGCGTGCCGAAGTACCTCCCGCGAAGGCTCTACCGAAGATTGGATCGCACAAGACCCCCAATCCCCGGTTAGCATTTGGTATCTCACAGACGCCCTTCACGTTGGTTTCCGCGTCGTTCGCCCTTTGAACGAGCCCACCGAAGAAGAAAAGAACACGTTCTGGGAATACTCTGAGCCTATTCAGAAAGAACGACCTGTTCCTCTCGAACGCTAATCGTTATCCATTTTTAGAGGTGAGGCCAACAGGAATCGGCGAGCCTCTACTTGGTCTTTTAAACTCACTAATCTCTTAATTTCACTTCCACTTTACCGCGCACCAACAAACTTCCCTCACTACGTTTTTTACCGGAGCTTACGAACATGACATCCTCCCACAGTCACAATAACGCAGACACCAACAGCTCTGCCAACCGCAGAAATTTCCTGAAGACAGGAACGAGCCTCGCAGCTGCAGCCGGTCTGACCTCAACCTTGTCCCGTTCAGTACACGCTGCCGAAGACAACAAGATCCGAGTTGCTTTGATCGGTTGCGGTGGCCGTGGAACGGGAGCCGCAGAAAACGCGCTTCAAGTAGATAACGGCGAGATCGAATTGGTGGCCATGGCCGATGTTTTCGAAAACCGCCTCAGCAGCAGCTACTCCAAACTTAAAGAAAACTTTCCAAAGAAAGTGGATGTTCCACCCGATCGACAATTTGTCAGTTTCGACGGTTACAAGAAGGCTATGGATGTCTTGCGCCCGGGAGACGTTGCGATCCTGACTTCGCCACCCGCATTCCGTTGGGTCATGTTCAAGTACGCCATCGAAAAGGGCTTGAACGTGTTTATGGAAAAGCCAGTCACTGTCGACGGACCGACGAGTAAAAAGATGTTCGAACTCGGCAAAAAGTCCGTTGAACGAAATCTCAAGGTCGGTGTTGGGCTCATGTGCCGACACTGCGTCGTTCGCCAAGAACTACTCGATCGAATCCGCAACGGTGAAATCGGAGATATTCTCATGCTTCGCGCGTACCGTATGGCCGGACCGACCGGTTCTGCGGCGGCTACGAAGAAGCCCGAGGACATGAATGAACTCCTCTATCAAATCGGACGCTTCCACGGTTTCCTTTGGGCCAGCGGTGGCGCAGTGAGCGACTTCTTGATCCACAACATCGATGAGTGCTGCTGGATGAAGGAAGATTGGCCCGTCAAGGCCCAAGCTTCCGGAGGACGACACTACCGAAATGATTGCGTCGACCAAAACTTCGATACGTACTCGATCGAATACACCTTTGGAGATGGCACCAAGATGTTCGTCAACGGACGAACGATTCCGGGATGCCGAAATGAGTTCGCTAGCTACGCCCACGGAACCAAGGGAAGTGCCATCATTTCTGCGTCAGGACACGCTCCTGCCAAGTGCCGAATCTTCTCTGGGCATAACATGACCAAGTCGAATGTCCTTTGGGAAGGTCCAAAGTCCGAGCCGAATCCCTACCAACTCGAATGGAACGATCTGATCAACGCCATTCGAAAGGACTTGCCCTACAACGAAGTCGAACGCGGGGTGAAGGCCAGCATCGTCACCAGCATGGGGCGTATGGCGGCCCACACCGGCGTGGAAGTCACCTACGACGACATGCTCAATTGCGAGCATGAGTTCGCACCAGACCTCGAGAACATGACCTACGAGAGCCCGGCTCCAGTCCGCGCTAACAAGGACGGTATCTACCCGGTCCCACAACCGGGTATCATCACCAATCGAGAATACGGGGATGCGTAAACCCAATCGATTCCATGACGGGTTTCAGACTCATTGAAAGCCCAATGAAATCTCGACGATCTAAGGGGATCTGCTTATACAGATCCCCTTTTTTATGCACCGTTCTAGCATTCAATGAGCAGACGTTGCTTTCATCGGCAACTTGAGTTCCAGTCAGAAATCAACTTCCTACAGAATTGCACAGACTGAAAGAATGAGTGAGTGGTGAAGCGTCCGAACTAGTAATCGATCGCTTCAGAATCCGAATCGGCGGAACGACTCTTGATATCCTTCATGATCGCCGTCATGACCTCTACAAAGTTCTTGATGGCGGTTCGGTAGTCTTTCGTCCCCATCGCTTGGTTGCCCGCATCGATCTTCGTGCGAATCAAGGTCTCATCCGACAATGGACCTCGCTGCTCTAGCCAATCTTTAAGCTCATTGATGACTCCGAGCAATTGTTTGCAAAATTCCGCAGTAGGCTTGCATTGAAATTTACGATAGGGCCCTTTGCCGAGATGATCGGTGCGTGACCGACTGCTCGAATCGAGTTGTGTTTTCACCCACCCAGACACGCCCGCTACCAACGCGATGATGCCGCTGATCGCCGCTAGCGGAAACTGCCGAAGCATTGCCAAGACGACACCAGCCAAACCGCAAATAGCCGCAACAACTGCGAAAGAGACTGGGTAATTGACAACAGACTGGTTGGCAGCGGCACCAGCCGCACTTTTGTTGACAATCGCATCTCCAACGATCTCCGCTACGACGACCGTAATGTTATCAGGACCGCCGCGTAAATTCGCCAAGTCGATCATGGATTGAACGGCGGTCTGCAGATCCAATGTCCCTAAAAGCACACCGATCTCTTCGTCGGTTAATTGCCCGCTTAGCCCATCGCTGCAGAGCAAGAAACGGTCACCTTGCTGCAACGGAAACGGCCCCTCGAGGTCGATCGATACGTGCGCGCTTGGACCGAGTGAACGAGTGATCACATTCTTGGGAATGGCATTGTTTCGAAGAGCCTCTTCGCTGACTTCCCCCGACGCTCGCATCTCCCACACCAACGAATGATCAAACGTAAGTTGCTCGATCGTGGTTCCTCGGAGTCGGTAGACTCGGCTGTCGCCAACATGTGCTATGACTGCACCTTCAGGCAGTATCGCTAAGGCGCATGTTGTTGTTCCCATGTTGCGAAATTCGGGATTCGCTTGCCCCTTGCGATAGATTTCGCTGTTTGCTTCTTCGAACGATCGGTGTAGCGCAATCGGCGCGTCCCCGCGATTTAATTTGGCGTAGTGATGAGGAATCAAATCCACGCTCAATTGGCTTGCCAATTCTCCAGCCGCGTGAGCTCCCATACCATCGGCGACAATCAACAAATGCCCAGATCGCTCCCAATGCTCCCGATTCTCTGCAAGTACAATATCGAAATTATCCTGGTTCGCACTTCGACGCATTCCTACATCGGTACCAGCCGCAGTTGCAAACGAACTACTCCAGGCTCTTTCGTTTTCTGCGG